>DASUYI010000314.1:0-9734 GCA_036377475.1 Steroidobacteraceae bacterium
GGCTACGCGTACCCGGTCGTGATCGAAGGCGCCAGGCTCGACTGATCTGTGCGGCAGCCCCCACCCTGACCCTCTCCCACGAGGACGTGGGAGAGGGGACCGATCAGCTCGCCGTCTCCTGCGAACGCCCCTCTTCCTCGAGCTCGGTCGTCGCCCGCGCCCGCCCGGCGGCATTGCGTCCCGCGATGAACGCGTGGTCCGAGTTGTAGTACTGCCACTCGCTGTAGCGCCCGGCCAGGATGATGTCGTGGCGCGCGCACCAGTCGTCGACGACCTTGAAATTCTGCGCGCGTGCGTGGTCGTACACGACGTAGGCATACGGCATGTCGACCTGGTTGCGCGCGATGATCCGGTCGTCCTCGCGCAACAGGCCCACGCGAATGCAGTCGCGGATGCAGAGGTCGATCAGCTCGTCGCCCGTGCAGGGCAGCGGCTTCGACGGTGCATAGGTGATTTCGCAGGTGAGCCCGAAGCCGCCCGGCGGATTGCAGTGCGGACTGGCGTTGCCCTGCACGAAGATGCGATGGAACACCGGGTCGCCCGGGTAGTAGATCCAGTGCTTGTCGGTGATGTTCTCGCGCGCGACGCCGAGGTTCACGCAGCGCACGGACGTGTGGCGCAGCCTGGACGCCGCGTCACGCACCGGGCCGAGCGCCTCGCCCGAGAGCATCTTCACGAGTTCCGGCAAGGGCATCGTGCTGATCAACTGCTCGTATTGGAAGCGTCGTCCGTCGGCGAGCACGACCTGGTGGCGCAGTGCATCCACGCCGACGACCCGTGCGTTGAGCTGCAACTCGCCGTCGAGCAGCGGCAGGAAGCCGTCCATCAAAGCCTGGAATCCACCGCGCAACGGATACCCGAAGCGCGCGTTCGGGCCGATTGGCTTCTTCGAGGGCTGCAGCGCGCCCTCGATCATTTCCTCGAGGTCGGGCAGCGGCACACGCCCGCCCAGCCACGACGTCTCCATCTCGTTCAGCGGCACGGCCCAGAGCTTGCGGTTGTACGGAATCGCGAAGTGCTTCGCCACACCCGCGCCCCAGACGCGGTAGATGAACTCCTCGAAGTTGTGCGGCGGCTCCGTCCGTGAATGTCTCGCGGGCTTGTCGAACGCCACGAGCGGCGCCGTCGCCTCGGCGACGCCATCCGCACAGCAGTCGGTGATCGATTCGGCCTTGGGATCGCACCGACGCGGGTCCACCGCGATGGGGCGCGCCGGAGCAGCCGCCGGCTCCTTGATCGGTCCGAAGCGCGCCTCGATCGCACCGACGATGCATTCCTTGAGCACGTCGGGTGGCAGGCCGTACAGCGCCTGCTGGAAGGGGTAGCGCGTGTACACGTCGTGGCTGTAGATCCAGGCCTCGCGGTTCTGCCAGTGCACGTTGTCGCCCAGCAGCCGCTCGTACATCTCGTGCACGTACGGATCGTTCGAGAACATGATGTGACCGGCGTGGTCGAACGTGAAACCCTCGTCGACGACCGAACGACACCAGCCGCCGACCGTGCCGCCGGCCTCGAGCAGGACGCTGTTCCGGCCGAGGTGATACGCCGCGCTCAGGCCCGTGGGTCCGGCGCCGATCACGACGGTCTCGACCTCGCGCGCGCGCGCTGCCGGGGAATTGCGCGTCGACCCGGTCGCCGTCGTCGCGGCCGGAGCCGTCGGGCGCCAGGCCGCATCGATCAGTTCGCGCATCGCCTGCGCGGTCGCGTTCCACGACGTCTTCTCGAGCGCGGCGTCGGCGCGTTGACGACGCGTCATGGCCTCCTCCGCTGATTCTGCGAGGGAGGCCTCGCAGGCCTCGATGAAGGCGCTGTGCGACCCGGCGATCCGGACGACGTCGCCGAAACACTCGACGACATCGTGGACCGGCGTGCTCACGATCGGCTTGCCCGCGGCCATGTATTCGAGTGTCTTGGTGGGGCTGATGTAGCGCGTCGCGTCGTTGAGCGCGAACGGCAGCAGGCACACGTCCCACCCTGCGACGAGGTCTGGCAGGTCGTCGTAGCTGCGCTGGCCCGGATACTCGATGTTCGCTCGCCGAGGCAGCGAATCCGGCGAAATCTTCACGACCGGGCCGACAAGGACGAGCTTCCAGTCCGGGCGCGCATCGGCGATGGCGCCCACGAGCCCGAGGTCGACGCGCTCGTCGATGACGCCGAAGAACCCGAGGATCGGTGTGGCATTGGGCAGCCGCCGATCGTCACGTGCCCCGGCGAAGTGCCCGGCATCGACCGAGCTCGGAAAACAGTGGACCGACGGGTTACGGTCGCGCTTGGAGCGGTACAGGCTCGGGCCGCCGGTGAAGACCAGGTCCGCCCGCTTGAGCAAGGCGCTTTCACGCTGCACCAGCTGACGCGGCGCATTGAGGAATGCCGAAAGCTCGTCCATGCAGTCGTAGACGATTGCGCGCGGACGCAGCGGATCGATCAGGGGCAAGGCCATCGGCGTGTAGAACCACACTGCGTAGTCCTCGACGTCGTTGGCCTCGAGATGCTGTCGGACGAGGAGCTGCAGGTCCGAGATGTGGTCATCGTGGAAGCCCGGCGCGCGCTTCGGCAGGTGGGGCCGGCACACGGTCACGCCGCATCCGGTTTCGATCACCTCGAGGTGTCGGTCGCCTTCGTCGTGGACCGGTTCCTCGACGTAAAGCACTTGAAAGTGACGGCCCAGGCGGGCGAGGAGGTGCTGCGGACGTTGATAGACGAAGTTCCAGCGGAGGTGAGAAAACACGAGCAACGCACGACTGGGCATAAGCGATCTCCATGGTTCGGTTCGAGCGACAGCCCTGCTGTGCCCGGGCCGAGAACCTATATCGAACGTGACATGAGGGTCCGTCGCGTTGCGGCCCGATGTTGCGTGAGCCGAAACTGACGTGCTGGCGGCGGCCCTCGGGTCCCGCTGCAGTTCGCTTGGGTCGTGATCGAAGGAGAATCCAGGGCATGTCCTGCGACGTCGAACGGCTCGACGCCGAGGCCTTCAAGGGCGAGGCAGTCGAGCGCTATCGCTTGCGGGCCGGGGCAGCGTCGCTCGAATGCCTGAGCCTTGGTTGCGTGATCACGCGACTCGACGTGCCCGGCCGTGACGGGAACTGCGCGAACGTCGTGCTCGGGCACTCCGATCCGCAGGAGTACATGGCACGACGCCGCGAATACTTCGGAGCAGTGGTCGGCCGCGTCGCCAACCGGATCGCGCGCGGATGCTTCGTGCTCGACGGGCGGGAGCACCGGCTGGCCACCAACGACGGCGCAAACCACCTGCACGGAGGCCGACGTGGTTTCGATCGTCGACTCTGGCGGGTCGCCGCGTCGGCGACAGGCCACGAGGCGAGCGTCCGGCTGCAGCTGACGAGCCCGGACGGCGACGAAGGGTACCCAGGCGAGCTCGAGGCCACGGTGGTCTACACGCTCACGCCCGATCACGCCCTGCGGATCGACTACGAAGCGACGACGGCCGCGCCGACCGTCGTGAACCTGACGCAGCACAGTTATTTCAATCTCGCGGGCGAAGGCCGCGGCGACGTGTTCGAGCACCAGATCGAGATCGCGGCCGACGAAATCTGTGCGGTGGATGAGACTCTCGTGCCGACCGGGGAACTGCGCGCCGTTGAAGGAACAGTATTCGACTTGCGTGCGCCCCGTGCGATCGGACGCGCGCTCGAGTCTCGCGACGGCCAGCTCGACGTTGCCGGCGGGTTTGATCATTGCTTCGCGCTGCAGGGATGGCGCGCGCGCGGACGGGCGTTGCGCCACGCCTGCACGCTGTCGGAGCCTCGCAGCGGCCGGCGTCTTCGCGTCGAAACCGATCAACCGGGCGTGCAGTTCTATTCGGGCAACTTCCTCGACGGCACGGCGAGCGGCACGAGCGGCGTCAGGTACGCGAAGCATGCGGGTCTGTGCCTCGAGACACAGCATTTCCCAGACACACCGAACCGGCCGGAATTTCCGTCGATCGTGCTGCGGCCGGGGGAGCGCTACTCGTCCACGACCGTGCTGCGGTTCGATGTCTTACCCTGACGCTGCCCGATCTCCCACAGAGGTTTTTCGCCACTGCCGGCACATTGTCGGTTCCCCGACGCCCCAGGAACGACATGCCTGCAACGACCTCCGGCGCCATCCTGCACCCTCGACCGCAACTGCAGCGTGAGCGCTGGATTTCGCTCGACGGACCCTGGCGTTTCGCATTCGATCCGGAACGCAGGTGGCATCGCCCGCCCGACATCGACGAGTGGCCGCTGACGATCCGCGTGCCGTTCTGTCCGGAAAGCCACTCGAGCGGCATCGGCGACACGGGGTTCCACCCGGTGTGCTGGTACGAGCGCGAGTTCGACTTGCCCGAACTGCCGCCGAACGGACGCCTGCTGCTGCACTTCGGCGCCGTCGACTACCAGGCCCGCGTCTGGGTAAACGACTACCCGGTCATGGAGCACGAAGGCGGTCACGTGCCTTTCGTGATCGACATCACCAGGGCACTCTTCCCCGGTGGGATACAGCGTGTCACGGTGCAGGCGATCGACGATCCCGAGGACCTCGAGAAGCCCCGCGGCAAGCAGGACTGGAAGCTCGAACCGCACGGCATCTGGTATCCCCGCACCAGCGGCATCTGGCAGACGGTGTGGCTCGAAGCGGTCGCCGAGACGTACGTGCGTTCGGTGAAGTGGACGCCGAACCTCGAACGCTGGGAGGTGGAGTTCCACGCTTACATCGAAGGCGCCCGGGCCGACGATTCCGAGGTGCGCCTGCGGCTGCGCGCCGGCGATAGATTGCTCATCGACGACGACTACCGCGTCGTCCATGGCGAGGTGCATCGCAGGATGGGATTCTCGGATCCCGGGATCGACGACTTCCGCAACGAGATCCTCTGGTCGCCCGAGCGTCCGCAGCTGCTGCAGGCCGAGATCGAACTGGTCTGCGACGGTGAAGTCATCGACCGCACGACGTCGTACACCGCGCTGCGCAGTTTCGGCGTCCAGCGCGATCGCCTGATGCTCAACGGCCGTCATTACCAGTTGCGCCTGGTGCTCGACCAGGGCTACTGGCCCGACAGCCTGATGACCGCGCCGGACCCCGAGGCGCTGCGCCGCGACGTCGAGCTCGCCAAGGCGATGGGGTTCAACGGCGTGCGCAAGCACCAGAAGATCGAGGACCCGCGCTACCTCTACTGGGCGGACGTGCTCGGGCTGCTGGTGTGGGAGGAGATGCCGAGCGCCTACCGGTTCACGCCGCGCACAGTCCAGCGCCTCGTGCGCGAGTGGACCGCGGTCGTGCAGCGTGATCGCAGCCACCCTTGCGTGATCGTGTGGGTGCCCTTCAACGAGTCGTGGGGCGTGCCGGACCTCGCGACCGTGCCCGCCTCCCGCAACTTCGTCGCGACGTTGTATCACCTGACCAAGACGCTCGACCCGGATCGGCCCGTCATCGGCAACGACGGTTGGGAGAGCTCGACGACGGACATCATCGGCATCCACGACTACGACGACGACCCGCACCACCTGCGGGTGCGCTATGGCCCGGAGGTGCAGCCGCAGGAACTGGTCGATCGGCGCTGGACGGCCGGGCGCATCCTGACGCTCGACGGGCATCCGCACCGTGGCCAGCCGATCTGCCTGACCGAGTTCGGTGGCATCGCGTTCGTCGACCCGCAGAACCCCGCGCACGAGAAGGAGTGGGGCTACGTGAAGTGCCACACGATCGAGGAGTTCACCGAACGCTGCCTGACCGTGATCGAGGTGGCGCGCACGACGGGACTGTTCAGCGGGTTCTGCTACACGCAGTTCGCCGACACGTTCCAGGAAGCGAACGGGTTGCTGACCGCGCGGCGCGAACCGAAGATCCCGATCGAACGCATTGCGCAGGCGGTGCGCGGCAACGTGCCGGTGCCGCTCGGCTTCATCGGCTGAGCCGCCGATGGACCGCATCGAACTGCGCAAGCCGGACGGGCGTTCGCTCACGCTCTACGCCAGGGAGCGGGTCGCGAACGTCGGACCACTGCTCGGCGATCCAGCGCCGTTCGCTGCGAATCCCCACCTGCGCTGGCACCCGTTGCTCGCGACCTGGGTCGCGTACGCCGCATACCGGCAGAACCGCACGTTCCTGCCGCCGCCCGAATACAACCCGCTCCTGCCATCGGCGGATCCCGCGAACCCGACCGAATTGCCCACCGGGGATTACGACGTCGCCGTGTTCGACAACCGGTTCCCGACGTTGTCACCGATCGCACACGAGCCACCCTCGTTCGACGTGGTTGCGACCGCGCCCGCGTCGGGCCAGTGCGAGGTCGTCGTCTACAGCCAGGATCCCAGGCGCTCGCTGGGACACCTGCCGCTGGACCACGTCGCGCTGCTGCTCGAAGTGTGGGCCGATCGCACGCGCACGCTTGGGCGTCGGCCGGGCATCGAGTACGTGCTGCCGTTCGAGAACCGAGGCGTCGAGGTCGGCGTCACGCTGCACCATCCGCACGGGCAGATCTACGCCTACCCGTTCGTGCCGAGCGTGCCGGCGCGGCTGCTCGCGAGCGAGCGCGAGCACCACGGCCGCCACGGCGTGCCGTTGCTCCAGTCGCTGATCGAACGCGAGGAAGCCGCGGCGCAGCGCGTGCTGTATTGCGGTGAACACGCGATCGCGTTCGTGCCGCCGTGGGCGCGGTACACGTACGAAGTCTGGGTCGCGCCGCGACGCGCGGTCGCACGTCTCGACCAGCTCTCGGACGCGCAGGTGCGCGACCTGGCCCGCGCGCTCAAGACGGTGCTGCTCAAGTACGACGGCCTCTGGTCACGTCCGTTCCCGTACATCCTGCACTGGTACCAGGCGCCCACGGACGGCGCGGCGTACCCCGAGGTGCACCTGCATGCCGAGTTCTATCCGGCATACCGCGCGCCGGGCAAGCTCAAGTACCTCGCGGGCACCGAGATCGCCGCGGGCATGTTCGCCAACGATGCGCTGCCCGAGGAAAAGGCGCGCGAACTGATGGCGGTCACCGTCGACGTGGACGAGGTGACGCAGTGAGCGCGGCGTCGTCTTTCGAGCAGGCCTTCGGATTTGCGGCCGCGGTCGTCGCCTCGGCGACCGGACGCGTCAACCTGCTCGGCGAGCACACCGATTACAACGGCGGGCTCGTGCTGCCCACCCCGATCGAGCCGCGCACCGAGGTCGCGCTCGGCCGCAGCCGCGACGGAGCCTTCCACTTCGTCTCGCAGAACCTGTCCGGCAATGCGGCGCACGTCGCCTACGCGGACGGCGACGAGCCGCCCGACGGCTACGGTCGGTACGTCCGCGGCTGTATCGAAGTGACGCGCCGGCACGGGGCCGAGATCGACCCGTGCTGCGTCGCCATCCACTCGACCGTGCCGATGGGCGCGGGTCTCTCGAGCAGCGCGGCGCTCGAAGTGGCCGTGCTGCGCGGACTGCGTGACCTGTACGGCCTGGCGCTCGACGACGTCACCATCGCACGGCTCGGGCAGCAGGCGGAGATCGAGTACGCCGGCGTGCATTGCGGCATCCTCGACCAGATGGCGGTCAGCGTCGGTGAGCCGGGCAAGCTGCTGTTCCTGGACACGCGGACGCTCGAATGGCGTCTCGTCCCGTTCCCGCCGGGCAGTGAGATCGCGATTCTCGACTGCGGCGTGCCGCGCACGCTCGCGGCGTCCGGGTACAACGAGCGTCGGCGCGAGTGCGAGGCGGCGGCGAAAGCGCTCGGCGTCGGGTCGCTGCGCGATGCGATCGACAGCCAGCGCATCGAATCGCTGCCGCAGCCGTTGCGCCGGCGCGCCCGCCACGTCTACACCGAGAACCTGCGGGTGCTCGAGGCGGCGGCGGGCGTCGACGCCCCGCACTTCGGCAAGCTCATGACGCAGTCGCACCGCAGCCTGCGCGACGACTACGAGGTCTCCATCCCCGCGCTCGACGCATTGGTCGAGGCCCTGCTCGCGCAGCCGCCCGTGTTCGGGTGCAAGCTGACCGGGGCCGGCTTCGGCGGTGCCTGCGTGGCGTTGCTCGCCAGCGGATCCGGCACCGAGGTCAAACGCGATGCGCTCGACGCGTTCGCGACCCTCGGGTTCCGCGGCAGCGTGCTGCTCTGACCGTCTGTCGCCGGAACCGCTAGCGTGCCTGTAACCACCCGGGCAGGAAGCTGCGTGCATCGCTCACCGCGTCACCCGTGAAATCGACGCCGGCGGCCTCGAAGGCCCGCTGCAACGTGCCGTTGCCCCAGGCGTCGATGACGTCGGTGCAGCCGCCGACGAGCCGGCCGCCGACGAAGACCTGCGGAATCGTCGCGATGCCGGTCCGTGCCGTGAGTGCCGCGCGGACGCGTTCACCCCAGCGCTGGGCCTGGTACGGCACCGAGTCGAGGTCCACGCTCCGGTACTGCACGCCGAGCTTGCCGAACAGCCGCCGCAGCGACCAGCAGAATTCACACCACTCGAGTGCGAACATCACGACGGGTTGTGCGGGCGCCCGGATCGTCTGCTCGACGAACGTCGCCGCCGTCTCGACCTCGCCCTCGTCGACCGCTGCGGCCGCGGCCGCCGTGACCGGCGTCGGGGCAGGCGGCGCCGCCACCGTTGGGGGCGGCGAGGCCGGTCGGTCGAACCGCGAGCCCGGCGTGGACCGCGAAATTCCCCATTCCTCGTCGTTCATGTCCGCGGCGACGTCGCCGAACAACGGCGTGCTCAGGTAGCGTTCGCCCGTGTCCGGCAGCATGCACAGCACGTTCGAATCCGGCGGCAGCCGGCGGGCGACTTCAATGGCGCCCGCGAGCGTCGCTCCCCCGGAAATGCCGGCGAGGATGCCTTCGCGCGTGGCGAGTTCGCGTGCCAGGCGGAGCGCCTGGAAGCCGTTGATGGGCACGACCTCGTCGATGAGGCGTTGGGCGATCGCGTCTTCGGTGAGCTTCGGGATGAAATCGGGCGCCCAGCCCTGCACGGCGTGTGGCCGAAACGACGGGTGACTCGCGGCGGGGGAGCCGTCGGCATTGCGCGGCTGCGAGAGGCCGCTGCCGAGCATCGCCGAGTTCTCCGGCTCGCAGACGACGATGCGTGTCGACGGCGAGTGGCTTCGCAACACCCGCGCGACGCCCTTGAGCGTCCCACCGCTGCCGAAGCCCGTGACCCACGCGTCCAGGGCGACGTCGGCGAAATCCTCGAGGATCTCGCGCGCGGTCGTGCGCGAATGCACGTCCGCGTTCGCCTCGTTCTCGAACTGCCGCACGAAGAACCAGCCGTGGGCAGCAGCCAGCTCGGCGGCTTTCGCGAGCATGCCACTGCCTTTCAGTGCGGCCGGCGTCAGGACGACCTTCGCGCCGAGAAAACGCATGAGCTTGCGTCGCTCGACGCTGAAGTTCTCGGCCATCGTGACGACGAGCGGGTAACCCTTCGCGGCGCAGACCATCGCAAGGCCGATGCCCGTGTTGCCGCTGGTGGCTTCGACCACGGTCTGCCCCGGCTGCAACTGGCCGGAGCGCTCCGCGTCCTCGATGACGCCCAGCGCGAGCCGGTCCTTCACCGAGCCCATCGGATTGAACGCCTCGAGTTTCACATAGAGGTTGATGCCGGGCGGCGCGAGGTGCCGAAGGCGTACCACCGGCGTCCGGCCGATCGTCCCCAGGATGTCGTCGTAGCGCATGGTCGTACCCTCGACTCCGATCCCGGGGCCGGACGTTGCCGTCGGCCCCGGGGCGGGCGTGGTGTCACAGCACCGTCGTCGGCGCGGTCGTGCCGACGTGCAGCAGCACCCAGCCGAGC
>DASUYI010000315.1:0-15471 GCA_036377475.1 Steroidobacteraceae bacterium
GGCTGCCGAATTCGATCGAGTATTCGCTGAGGTCGGGGCGCAGCAGCGCCGTGCCGGAGTAATAAGGCTGCGTCACGACCTGCTGGCGCCCGAGCGCGTCGGTCACGACCACCTGCAACTGGCCCGCGCCCGTGAGCACCGGCAGACGATCGATCGTGAACGGCCCGGGCGGCACCTGCTCGCTGGCGACCTGACGGTTGTTGACGAACACGTCGACCGTAGACGGTACGGCCGCCTCGCCATGGGCCGACAGCAAGGGCGTCGTCACGAGCGACGGCTGGGTGCTGAAATTCGTACCGTACTGGACGCCGCCGAATCGCACGGCACGGCCCCACGCGCCGGGTGTCGAAATGGAGTCGCCGACGCGCAACGTGGCGAGGCGCTCGGGGAAATCGCGGGTCCAGGTCGTGTCGAGCCGTGCGATCGACCGCCGGCCCGGCTCGAATCGCGCCACCATCGTGCCGGTCGCGACACCGGGTCCGCCGAACAAGCCTAGTTCGAAAAAGCCGCCACCGGCGCTGCGCCGGTCGTCCCGTTCGAGCGACACGTCGTAGTTGACGAACGCCCCGAGCGCGCTCGGCTGCGGACGCAGCGCCGTGGGAGTGTTCCCCTCGCGGTGCGTCGGCACGAAAGCGTGCGGCGGCAACGTGACCTGGCCGCTCTGCGTGCCCTCGTCGAACACGACGACGGCACCGATTTCGGGACCGAGCCGGTAGTACGGCTCGCCGTTGACCTGGACCGCGCCCCGTGCCGGCGTGCGCAGCCGCAGGGATTCGAGGTCCGCGGCGCGCAGCAGCAGCGAGCCGTCGTCGTCGCGGCGCACGACCAGCGTGGTCGATTCCGGCTGGTCGTTGATCCGCAGTTCGACGACCGCCTCGGCGAAAGGCTCCGCGGTCGCGTGCGCCGCGTGCTGAGCGGCGAGCAGCAGGCACCACGCGATGCCGGGACGCAGGCGCACGGTCAGTCCTGCGCGAAGTTCAGCTCCGTCGCAAACGCGCCTCGATCGGTGGTTCCCTCCAACCGGTAGGGACCGGCGATCCCGGCGAGCGGTGCAGACGTCGCGTCAATGCGGGTGATCTCGTCGTCGTCGAAGGTCCAGCGGCGGCTCGTCCCCGGCAGGACGTACGCGAGGCTCGACTGCTCCGCCACGATCCTCGACCCGTCACCGCTCCGGACGGTGAACCGGTGGATCCTCTCGTGCGCCGGGCCGTCGTTCCGGGCGACCACTGCGAGCGTCCCGTTCGCGACCTGCTGCGCGGTCCAGGTCAGCGCGGCGGGTCGTGGCACCGGATGAGCCGGCGCCACGAACACCGGCACGCTGAGGCGCAACGCCACATGCAGGCCCGTGAACTGTGGTGCCGCGGCTTGCGGCACTTCCTGCACGATCAGCCGGTAGGCCAGTTCGCGGTCCGGGTCCGGCGCACGGCGCAGAGCGACGCGCACCAGTTGCTGGCCCCCGGGCTGCAGCGTGAAGACCGCGGGCGACACCAGCAGATCGCGCGAGGACGCGAGTGCATCCCCGGCACCGTCCTGTGACCAGGACAAACCCTCCGCCTGGACGACCACGGCCGTGGCGTCCTCGTTCCGCACGGTCAGCGCGGCCGTCTTCGCCGGGCCGGCGAAGTCGACGCGCAACGGCGAGATCGAGAACGTGCCGGCCAGGGCGGGGGTCGGCAGCGCGAGCAACGCTGCCAACCCGCACGCGGCCCGGTGCTGGCGCCGGAGCACGGTCACGCTCGCTCAGTAAACGACCGTGACCGTGATCGTGTCGCTGTACGCGCCGGCGGGCGCGTCCTGGTTTGCGGCGCTGTTGGACAGCTGGCCGAACACGGTGTGGGTGATCTCCTTGGTCGAGGACATGCCCTCGCCGACGTCGCCCACCGTGACGCTGCTGCCCGTGCCGTCGCCCCAGATCGACGAAAAATCGGCGGCGGTGAACAGGTTGTACTCGAGCTGATCGGTGCCGTTCTTCAGCAGTCGCTGCGCGAACGAGCCGGCGCCCGCGCTCAGCTGGATCGTGAACGGCGTGCCGTACGAGCAGCGCACCTTGACGGCGCCGTTCGCGGGGAGCGCGGCCGTGCCGTCGTAACTGCCGAAGTCGATGCTGTCGGCCGACACGAGGCAGTTCGCCGCGACCTGCGCGCTGACCGGGAACGTGGTGGTCTTGGTTTCCGCCACGGCGCCGCCCGCCGCCATCAGGATCACGCCCGCCACGACGGGCGCCAGAACTTTCGAACGCATGAATCGTCCTCTTGGTTGTTGCTTGGTCGACCACGACCCTGGGGTCGAGGCGGGGCGATTCTTGCGGACCGGAAATATGTAAAGCGTGACTGGAGTTTTGCTTTATGAAACCAAGTTAAAATTGGATTGAACGGTCGCAAAATATTTCTTGCCGCGACCACGGACCGCGATGAGGCCCGCGCGAGAACGAGAACCGGATCACATCGAAACGAGGCGGAACTCGGCGTTGCCGTACAGGACGTAGTCGGCCCAATCGAGCGACGGCAGTGCGGCCACGCGACGCCGCGCGCCGAGCACGGCATCCCCGAGCGCCTCCCCCTTGAGCAGCGCCCCGTACAGTTCGCGCGAAAACGCGAAGGCCGCGTCGTCGCCGACGGGCCAGTGCGTGCCCATGAAGTTGGCGACCCCGCCCGAGAGAAACGCCTCGGCGATGCCGGTCATCGAGCGGCGCGCGCCGAGCAGCCGGGACGGCGGACGCGGCCGGGCGGTGCGGCCCGTGCGCCTGCGCACGCGCGCGGCCTCGCAGGCGTTGCAGAAGACGAGTGCGGGCAGCGTGCCGAGTCCGGCGAGGTCCGCTCCGCGCAGGACCTCCTTGCCCGCGCAGAGCAGCCCGCCGTTGCCCGGGTTCGCCGCGTCGAAGAACGCGTGACCCGCGAAATGCAGCACGTCGAACGAGCCGGTCGCGAGCGCGGTGAGCACCCGGTCCCGGGTCGCCTCGCTACCCTCGAGCACGTCGAACGTGGTGGCTCGCGAGCGCAGAAGGTCCTGCAACGCCTGGCCCTCGGCCGCGGCCCCAGGCAGGTCCCCGGTCGGGTCCACGATCAGCAGCACGCGCAGCGGTCCCGTGCTCGCCCGGTCGTCGCGCCAGCGCGCGACCGTCAGGCTCTCGCTGGCGTAGCGTCGGCTCAGCCCCGCGCCGAGCGCAGGATGCGCTTCGCCGATCCGGAGCACCTCCCACGGCACCCGCGACGCTTCGCGGTCGTGCAGCACGACCAGGGGCCGCGCGTGCATGGCCTCGAGGCCCTCGCGGACCGACGGCGCCACGAGGAGCCGGGCGAGGCCGCTGCCGATCCGCGCGACGTCGCGCGAAAGCGCGCTGCCGTCCTCGAGCGGCGCGAGGTACCGCTGCAACTCGGTGCGCTTCACCGCCTGCGTGCCGCTGAGGACCGCAGCCTTGGCGCCGGCGGTCAGCAGCGAGGTGCGGCATGCGTAGCCGTCGCGACCCGCGACGTCCAGCGTCACGAGCAGGTACGCCGGGTCGACGCGTAACGCGGCCGTCCCTGGTGCGCCTCGACCACTGCGGGGCCGCTTACGACCTCGCGTTGCCGTGGGCGCAGCCTCGTCGAGGACGATCTGCAGCTCCTCATCGGAGTGCTCGAGCGCCAGACGGCGCAACGCCTTGACCAGCGACGCATACTTGCGCCGATCGACCTCGCACACCGTGATGCGACGGACGACCCGATCGGGATCCGCGTGCCGCAAGCCAGCCAAGAAGCCCTTCAACTGCTGCTCGGCGGCCATCGCGACGGGCACGCCCGAGCCCGCGCCGAACAGCACGGTCGCGAAGTCCTCGACGTGCGTGTGCGCGAAGGTGCGCAGGACGTTTTCCGCGACGAACTCGAGCGCGTCGGCCCCGAAATCGTCGAAGTCGCCCAGGCCGGCGAACAGGACCAGCTCCGCGAGCAGCGCGCTGCGAACGGCCGGCAACACGAACACCTGGCCCAGGTCGCCCGCGAACATGCGCCGCAGCGTGAATTCGCGGATTGCGCCGCCGAGCGCCGCATCGACGGCGCCGGCCGGACCGCTCGGGTCGACGTTGCGGAACATGCCGAGCACGATCGCGCGCGCGTTGGCATCGACGATGCTGCCCTGCGCGAGCCGCACCTCGAGCACGCGGCGCGCGGGCGCGATCGCCGGCACCTGCGGCGCTTTCGCCGCAAAGGCGCGTTCGAGCGTCACCGGCGCCACCGCGCCGTGGAACTCCGGCGAGACGACCGGCTCGAGCAACCTTCGCCGGGCGTCGGGCGAGAGGTGCTGCCACCGCACCTTGTGCGGGGCGATTCGTCGCAGCGCAGCCTCCGTGAGCGGGCGCGTCGCGCGCAGTCGTCGGTGCGATGCCGTCTGCGGCAATCGTGCGGTCGTCCCGCGGCGCAGCAGGTCGACGACCGCGGCGATCACGCGGCCGTTGTTCGGCAGGCCGCCGTGTTTCTCGCCGACGTACCAGGCCTTCTGCCCGGGACGCACGGCCAGCGCGAGCGGGACCGTCGCGTCGCCGTGCGGGGCGAGCGAAAACTCGAACTCCTTCCCACGCAAGGACGCCGCGACGACCGTGTCCTGGCGCACGCCCGCGACGTGCAGGCACCGCTCGTCGGGTTCCGGCCAGGCTGCCTGCTCGGCCGCCGCCGCTTCGAGCAGTTCCGCGTCCGGCCGCAGCGCATCGTGCGGCCAGGCTGTCACGTCGAAGAGGTTCGGCCCACCCGCGAGCCGCGGGTCCGGCAGCAGTTCGTGCAGCGACGGCAAGGTCCGGAAGATGATCCGGGCCAGGTCCTCTGCCGTGTGCCGCCGATCCAGCGCCGCGAGCTTGCGCACGCTCGGATACACGCCGCGCAGAGCGAGCACCGGCGCGAACGAGCCGTAATTCGGCGCCCCGAGCTGCACCACGCGCGCGATGCGATCGGTCCGTTGCCGGCCGAGCGCCACCCGGGCGACGACCCCGCCCATGCTGTGACCGACCAGCAGCACGCTGCCGGTGCGTGCGTCGCGTCCGATGCGCGTGTTCAGCTCCGAGGCGAGGTCGCCGACGCGGCGGCGCCAGTCGTAGGCGTGCAGGTGCGCGTCGAACCCGGCGAGCTTGAGCGAAAGCTTGAGCTTGAGGGTGTTGAGCAGCATGGCACCGAGCGCGACCAGCTTCGCGCCGCCCGGCAGCGCGAGCCGCGTCAGGTGGCCCGCGGCAATCTCGATCAGGTCCACCCACAGCACGTCGTCGAGCAGCTGGCCGCGCGACCCGAGTCGCGACCCCATGAGTCCCGGCAGCACGTAGACACGCGGCCCGGCAGGAGCGCGCTTAGTGGCCGCGCGGCGCGCGAGTGCGCTCAGCTCGCGGTAACCCTGCTCGCCGAACAGCGAGGTCAACTCGGCGCGGCGTTCGCCCGTGGCGAGCAGCCGCTCGATCTCCTCATCGTGCAGGCGGTGGATGGGCAGTGCGCCGGCGGGTGCTGCCACGATGCGATGTCGCTCGCGCGCTCGAGGCTCGTCAGTGGTGCGCCGGGGGCGGCTGGTCCGGGGCGACGACCACGACGCTGACGTCGCGCGCGCCCGCACGTTCGAACGTCAGCGTCACGACGAAGCGCTCACCGGCAACCAGCGGCCGCGACAGGTTCATCAGCATCAGGTGCAGGCCGTTCGGTGCCAGCACGACGGTCGCCCCCGCCGCGACTTCGACGCGACCGGCGTCGCGCATGCGGGCTACGCCGTCGACCTCGGTCACCGAGTGCACTTGCGTCATCGCGGCGACATCGCAGTACGCGCCGACGAGGCGATCGGCCTCCGCGCCGCCGACGATCGTGAGGTACGCGGCGGCGACCCCGGCGCCCGGCGGCGTCGCACGGGCCCACGCGTCTTTCACCACGAGCTCTCCGACCGGCCCGGCGCCGGCGATCGACGCGAGGCACAGCAGCACGGTCGCGGTCGCCACGGCAACCCGGCGCCTCATTTCCTCGCGTCCTGTCGCATGGCGGCGCGCACGGCGGCGACGATGGCCTCGATCGCCGGCGCACGGGTCGTCGACTTGCGCCACACCGCGCCGATGGTGCGCGACGGTGCCGGCCGGGAGAACGGCTTGATGCGCAACCCGCGCGCGGTCCCGACCGGCGTTTCCGCCGCGAGCTCGGGCAGCAGGGTGATGCCGTGGCCCGCGGCGACCATCTGGCGCAGCGTCTCGAGACTGGTCGCGCGGTAATCCTGCGCCTCGTTGACGCGGATCCGGCTGCAGACCTCGAGCGCCTGGTCCCGCAGGCAATGACCGTCCTCCAGCAGCAGCAGCGTCTCGCCGCGCAGGTCGTCGATCCTGATGCGATCGTGATCGGCGAGCGGATGGGACGCCGGCACGGCGAGCGTGAACGGTTCTTCGTACAGCTCGGCGGACTCGAGCCCGTCGAGCGCGATTGGCAGCGCGACGACCCCGAGGTCGAGTTCGCCGGCCCGCAGTTTGTCGAGCAGTGGCTCGGTCTGGTACTCGTACAGCATGAGCTTGAGCCGCGGCAGCTCCTTGCGCAGGCGGCCCGCGACGTGCGGCAGCAGGTACGGCCCCACGGTCGGGATCAGCGCGAGCTTGAGCGGACCCGCGAGCGGGTCGCGGTCGGTCTTGCCGAGTTCGACGATCGCATCGGCTTCCTGCAGCAGGACACGCGCGCGCCGCACCACCTTCTCGCCGGTCGGCGTGAGCGCCACGCGCTTGGGCTGCCGTTCGACGAGCGGCACGCCGAGGTACTCCTCGAGCTTGCGGACCTGCGCCGACAGCGTCGGCTGGCTCACGAAGCAGCGCTCGGCCGCCTTGCCGAAGTGTCGCTCGTCCGCGAGGGCCACCAGGTAACGCAGGTCGCGCAGGTTCATGCGCCGATAATAGCCTTCGCCTATCGGGAGGCGCAAAGCAATCCGATCAGTGAATGGCTATACTTCGAACATGAATGTTCGCCCCACGCGTCTGTCGGCCGGCGTCGTGGTCGTCCGCCGCGAGGGCGACGACTGGCGTTACCTGCTGCTGCGCGCGTTCAACCACTGGGATTTCCCCAAGGGCATGGTCGAGGAGGGCGAGGAGCCGCTCGCTGCCGCCGTGCGCGAGGTGCGCGAGGAGTCGCTGATCGACGACCTCGATTTCGCGTGGGGCGACGCCTCGACGCAGACCGGGCCGTACAGTGGCGGCAAAGTCGCGCGCTACTACCTCGCCGAAACGCGCCAGGCGGCCGTGACGCTGCCGTTCAACCCGCTGATCGGCCGCGCCGAACACAGCGAGTATCGCTGGGTCGACTATGACGAAGCGCTGCAACTCGTCTCGCCGCGGGTGAAGCCCGTCGTGCGCTGGGCTGCCCAGCGCCTCTCGCCGGGCGCGTGAAATAAATCGCGACACTCCGAATTTTCGGGCTCGCTGGGGCGAGCGACGAAAAATTCGGAGTGTCCCCATCTATTTTCAGACGACGCGGCCGCGGTGCCCGCCGCGCAGGAAGTCCTCGACGTTGAGCGCCATCTCGTCCAGGCACCGCTGGCGTGCGTCGCGCGCGGCCCACGCGACGTGCGGCGTGACGATCAGGTTCGGAATGTCGGGTTCGAGCAGCGGGTTGCCGTCGACCGGCGGCTCCTGCGGCAGCACGTCGATCGCGGCGCCGCCGAGCCGGCCCGAACGCAACGCATCGGCCAGAGCCTGGGAATCGACGAGTGCGCCGCGCGCGGTGTTGATCAGCAACGCGTCGGGCTTCATCGCCGCGAGCTGCGCGGCGCCGACGAGGCCCCGGGTCTGCGGCGTCAGCGGGCAATGCAGGCTCAGCACGTCCACCTGCGGCAACATCTGATCGAGGTCGTGGCGGCCGGCGACGCGTGCACCGCCCGGCCGGTTGGCGAGAAGCACCTCCATGCCGAGCGCGAGGTTGGCGGCCCGCGCGACGCCGCGCCCGAGCGCACCGTGGCCGACGATGCCGAGCCTGCGGCCGGCGAGTTCCCGGATCGGGTGGTCCAGCAGGCAGAACTGTTCGCCGCGCTGCCACGCGCCGGTCCGCACGAGCGCGTCGTACTCCCGCAGCTTGTGCGTGAGCAGCAGCATCACGCCGAGCACGTGCTGCACCACCGAGGCCGTGCAGTAGTCGCGCAGGTTGCAGACGCCGATGCCGCGCTCGCGCAGGGCCTCGAGGTCGACGTTGTTCGTGCCCGTGGCAGACAGCAGCACGAGCCTGAGCGCGGGCGCACACGCGAGCGTCGTGCGGTCGAGCCGCAGCTTGTTGAGCATGACGACCGACGCATCGGCGATCGCTTCCGCGACGTCGTCCTGGACCGTGTGGGTGCGCAACTCCAGCGCAGGCAACACCCGCAGCAGCGACGACGGGTCGAGGTCGCCGTCGTAGCTGACGGTGCCGTAGTCGAGGAACACGGCGCGCAGGCCGGCCGCGGTCGGCGCGACCTCGTTCGACTCGCTCATGCGGATTCTCGCTCGAAAACATTTCGCGTTAGGGTACAAGGGCACGCCGCGCCTGTCCGTGGCGAACGTCCTCTCCTTTGGAGTGCCGATCCGCGATGAAGACTGGACCCGTCCGCGGCGCGCGCATGCGTAAGCCCCCGGTCGAGCCGCGGCCGCTCGACCGACCCCTGCGCGGTGCGCGGCACGCGGACCTGCTCGGGAGATTCGAGCGGGCGCTGGCGCAGCAGGATGGGGCGGCGGGTGCACACTGCGTGCACGAACTCTGGATGCGCGGCGAGATCGGCCTCAACGTCGAGAAGCTGCTCGAGCAACTCTGGGCACGCGCCGCGGCCTCGATCCCCGATTGGCTGCCGATGCGCTACGTGGACTGGCTGCCTGCGGCCTATGACGTGGCTGCGCGTTTTCACGCGTCACGACGCGGTCGATACAACGTCTATCTCGTGCTCCTCGACTACGGCGACAGTCGCCCGGACCCCCACGGCGTCTACGTCGGCATGACCCATTACACGCCCGCGCAGCGTTTCGACCAGCACAAGGCGGGCATCCGCGCCGCCGGCGCCGTCTTGCGGCGAGGGCTCGAACTGCTCGCCGGCCCGACGCTGCACCTGCAGCGCATGGCACGCACCGAAGCCGTGCGCATCGAGGAGCAGCTGGCCGAAGCATTGCGCGCTGCCGGGTTGTTCGTACAGGGCGGCCACTGAACCAGCCGCGTTTGCAACGGGTCGCGTCCGCTATTTCCGCGATTGTCGCCCCTGCGCCGCACGCGCAACCTTCTTCATCCTGGAACGCGCAGGGCGGCGGCGTCAATTGAACGAGACACGAATGGGCGTGAGCGGCATCGATGCCTGCGTCGACGCCGCGGTCGAGCGATGGGGCAGCGCGCCCACGCAACTGCTGCAGGTGCTGCGCGAGGTTCAGGAGCGCTACCGTTGGCTGCCGCCCGCGGCGCTCGACCACGCCGCGCGACGGCTGGGCCTGCCGATCGCCCGCGTGCGCGGGGTCGCCGCTTTCTACGATTTCCTCGCGACCAAGCCGACGGGCGCCTATCACATCCTGTTCTCGGACGACGTCGTCGACCGCATGCACGGCTCGGCGGACTTGCTGGGCCGCATGTGCCACCAGCTCTGGGTGGAGCCCGGCAAGCCATCCGAGGACGGCCTCGTCTGCGTCGAGCGTGCGTCGTTCCTCGGCTTTCCCGAACAGGCCCCGTCCCTGCTCGTAAACCAGCGGCCGATCACGAGGCTCGACCAGGCCCGCATCGACCTCGTCTGCGAACTGGTGCTGGCCCGCAAGCCGCTTGCCGAGTGGCCGGCCGAGCTGTTCGTGATCGAACAGGCCGTGCATCGCAAGGGACCGCTGCTGTCGGATCCGCTGCAGCCGGGCGAAGCGATCCGCGCGTCCATCGCGCGCAGCGACGGCGCGGCGGGCGCACAGGCGGTGCTGGACGAGATCAATCGGGCCAACCTGCTCGGTCGCGGCGGCGCCGGATTCACCACCGGCGTCAAGTGGGAGAGCTGTCGACGCCAGCAGGTCGAGCCGCGCGTGGTGGTCTGCAACGCCGACGAAGGTGAACCCGGCACGTTCAAGGATCGGCTGCTGCTCTCGAATCATGCCGACCTGGTCTTCGAAGGGATGACGGTCGCTGCGCTCGGCACCGGCGCATCCCTGGGCTTCGTCTACCTGCGCGGCGAATACCGCTACCTGTTCGAGTCGCTCTGCGAGGTGCTCGAGCGCCGCCGCGCCGCCGGCCTGCTCGGTCATGCAATTTGCGGCCGCGCCGGGTTCGATTTCGACGTGCAGGTCCACGTCGGTGCCGGCTCCTACGTCTGTGGCGAGGCGTCGGCCCTGGTCGAATCGCTCGAGGGCAAGCGCGGCATTCCCCGCAACCGTCCACCGCGGCTCGCGGAGAAAGGCTATCTTGGCCTGCCGACGATCGTGAACAACGTCGAAACCTACTGCGCCGCTGCGCTGATCCAGCAGCACGGCGCGGACTGGTTCCGACGCCACGGTACCGCGAAATCATCCGGCACCAAGTTGCTGTCGGTCTCGGGCGATTGCGAGCGCCCGGGCGTCTACGAGTACCCCTTCGGCGTGACCGTCCGGCAGGTGCTCGACGATTGCGGCGCGCACCGGACCATCGCCGTGCAGTGTGGCGGGCCGTCGGGACGCTGCCTGGAGCAGGACGATTTCGCGCGCCGCATCGCATTCGAGGACCTCGAGACCGGTGGCGCCTTCATCGTCTTCGACGACCGACGCGACATGTTCGAAGTGGCGCGTCACTTCGCCCATTTCTTCGCCGACGAGAGTTGCGGCTTCTGCACCCCGTGTCGCGTCGGAACGTCGCTGCTCGCGCGGCTGATGGACAAGATTCGTGACGGCCGTGCCTCGGAACACGACCTGCAGACCATCGGGGAGC
The DNA here is from genome assembly GCA_036377475.1 of Steroidobacteraceae bacterium. Classification (GTDB taxonomy): domain Bacteria; phylum Pseudomonadota; class Gammaproteobacteria; order Steroidobacterales; family Steroidobacteraceae; genus RPQJ01. The sequence goes on from DASUYI010000315.1 coordinate 10,842, forward strand.
TTGCGCGCCTGCTGCACGGCGCGAGCCATTGCGGCCTTGGCGAGTCGGCGGGCAAGGCGCTCGTCGACACGCTGCAGAAGTTCCGCCCCGCGTACGAACGTCGGTTGATCGCACACGGCGTCGAGCCGGCGTTCGACCTCGACGGCGCACTCGCACGTGCGCGACGCATGACCGGGCGCGACGACCCGGGTGCGCACCTCGAGCAGCCCGCATGAGCGAGCCCATGGCGAACGTCTTCGAGCTCGACGGCGAACACGTGCCGTTCGAGGCGGGCCAGACCATCCTGCAGGCGGCGCTCGCCGCGGGCCGGCACATCCCGCACCTGTGCTTTCACCCGGAGTTCCGGCCGCACGGCAGCTGCAAGCTTTGCACCGTGACGGTAAACGGCTCGCACGCAACGTCCTGCACGACGCCGGCGCGAGCGGGACTGAACGTCGCGAGCGGGACGCGCGAGCTCAACGACGAACGTCGCATGCTGGTGCAGCTGTTGTTCGTCGAAGGGAATCACTTCTGCCCGTCGTGCGAGAAAAGCGGGCACTGCAAGCTGCAGGCCGCCGCGTACGACCTCGGCATGACCTCCCCGCGCTTCGACCATTTCTTCCCGGACCGCCCGGTCGATGCCTCGCACCCGGAGCTGCTGCTCGATTTCAATCGCTGCATCCTCTGCGAGCTCTGCGTGCGCGCATCGGCCGAGGTCGACGGCAAGCACGTGTTCGCGCTCGGCGGCCGCGGCCTCGGCAAGCACCTCGAAGTCAACTCGGCGAGCGGCCGGCTCGCAGACACCGACGCCGCCGTGGCGGACAAGGCGATGGCGGTCTGCCCGGTCGGCGCCATCCTGCGCAAGCGCCAGGGTTTTGCGGTGCCGATCGGCCGCCGTCGCTACGACCGCTGTCCGATCAGCGAGCCGGGACGCCGCGTCCAGGCGGCCGTGGCCGAGGAGACGCCATGAACGACGTCACGCGTCGCAAGCTGCGTGTCGCGACGACGTCGCTCGCCGGCTGCTTCGGCTGCCACATGTCGCTCCTCGACATCGACGAGCGACTGTTCGAGCTGCTCGACCGCATCGAGCTCGACCGCTCACCGCTGACCGACGTCAAGCACTGCGGGGCCTGCGACATCGGCATCGTCGAAGGCGGCATCTGCAACGCGGAGAACGTGCACGTGCTGCGCGAGTTCCGCGACAACTGCAGGATCCTCGTCGCGACCGGGGCGTGCGCGGTGAACGGCGGGCTGCCGGCGCAGCGCAACCACCTCGACCTGGGCCAGTGCCTGCAGGAGGTCTATGTGACCGAGCCCAGTGTCGCGCACGGCACGATCCCGAACGACCCCGAGTTGCCGCTGCCGCTCGACAAGGTGCACCCGTTGCACGAGGTGGTGAAGGTCGATTACTTCATCCCCGGCTGTCCGCCCTCGGGCGAGGCCATCTGGAAAGTGCTCACGGACCTGATCGACGGTCGCACGCCGAAGCTCGGGCCCGGACTGATCCGGTACGACTGACCATGAGCACCCCGTCCCTCGAAACCGTCTCCCGGCCGGAGCGCCTGCGGCGCGTCGTGATCGAGCCCCTCTCACGCGTCGAGGGCCACGGCAAGGTCACGCTGCTGCTCGACGAGCAGGGCCATGTCGCGCAGGCGCGGCTGCACATCGTCGAGTTCCGGGCCTTCGAGAAGTTCATCCAGGGCCGGCCGTACTGGGAGGTGCCGGTCATGGTGCAGCGCCTCTGCGGCATCTGCCCGGTGAGCCACCACCTCGCCGCGTGCAAGGCGCTCGACCAGGTGGTCGGCGCGACGCTCACGCCGACGGCGGAAAAGATCCGCCGGCTGATGCACTACGGGCAGATCCTCCAGTCGCACGCGCTGCACTTCTTCCACCTGTCGTCGCCGGACCTGTTGTTCGGCTTCGACTCGGACGTCGCGCGCCGCAACATCGTCGGTGTCGCGGCCGAATACCCCGACATCGCGCGGCAGGGAGTGCTGTTGCGCAGGTACGGCCAGGAAGTGATCCGGCACACGGCCGGCAAGCGCATCCACGGCACGGGCTCGGTGCCGGGCGGTGTCAACAAGAGTCTCACGCGCGAGGAACGCGACGAGCTGCTGGTCGACGCCTACCAGATGATCGCGTGGAGCCGCGACGCCGTGCGCCTGGCGCGACGGCTGTTCGAACAGAACCTCGAGCTGTACCGCGGCTTCGCGACGTTCCGTGCCAACACGCTGAGCCTCGTGCGCGCGGACGGCGCGCTCGACCTCTACCACGGCGGCCTGCGGGCGCGGGATGCGACCGGCCGCGTCCTGTTCGACCACGCGCCCTACGACCGTTACTGGGAGCGCATTGCCGAAGACGTCAAGGCCTGGTCGTACATGAAGTTCCCGTACTTCAAGGCGCTCGGCGGCGACGACGGCTGGTACCGCGTGGGCCCGCTCACTCGCGTGACGCAGTGCGACTTCATCCCGACGCCGCTGGCCGACCGCGAGCGCCGCGAGTTCCTAGCCTTCGACGAGGGGCGCGCCGCCGCCGCGACGCTCGGCTTCCACTGGGCGCGCATGATCGAGATGCTGCACGCGGCCGAAGCGATCAAGGACCTGCTGCACGACGACGACCTGCTCGGCAGCGATCTGATGGCTGGGGGGCGACGCGAGGCGCGAGGGGTCGGCGTGCTCGAAGCGCCGCGCGGCACGTTGATCCACCATTACCGCGTCGACGAGGACGACCAGGTCGTGCGGGCCAACCTGATCGTCTCGACCACCCACAACAACCAGGCGATGAACGTCGCGATCCGCGAGGTCGCACGCCGTTACCTCGACGGGCGGCAGCTGACCGAGGGGCTGCTGAACCACATCGAGGTGGCGGTGCGAGCATTCGACCCCTGCCTGTCGTGCGCCACGCACGCGGTGGGCAAGATGCCGTTGTCCGTGCAGCTCATCGACGCGGACGGGGCAGTGGCGTCGGAGATCCAGCGCGGATGAGCGATCGTCGGAGCGCACCGGTGCTCGTGTTCGCGATCGGCAACCCGAGTCGCGGCGACGACGCGGTCGGGCCGCAGCTCGCCGAGCGCCTGGCCGAGGCCGCGCTCCCGGGCGTCGAGGTGCTGATCGAATTCCAGCTGCAGGTCGAGCACGCGCTCGATCTCGAGGATCGCGAGCGCGTCGTGTTCGTCGATGCCTGCGTCGATGCGGAATCGGCCGCGGTCGTGCGGCCGGTGTTGCCCGATGCGCGCTTCGCTCATACGAGCCACGCGCTTGCGCCTTCGCAGGTGCTCGAGACCTACGTGCGCATCACGGGTCGCGAGCCGCCGCCGGCGTGGCTGCTCGGCATCCAGGCCGAGCGTTTCGAACTGGGCGAAGGACTGTCGCTGGCCGCGACGCACGGCCGCGACGCGGCGTGGCCGCGGCTGCTCGAGCTCTGCCGCCTCTGATCAGAACTGCGTCCGCACGCGTTCGAAGCGGCCCGAGCAGCCGTTGGTGACCCAGACCAGGCCGTCGCGCGTGCCCCAGGTTGAATCGCGGCGGCAACGCCCGCCGGATTGATCCTGGACGAGACGTCCGACGAATCCGCGCCCGACGGTGCATTCCTGGTAGCGCCCGTCGCGTGAGTGGCAGTCGACGTAACGCTCGCCGTCCTTGCCGCCGCCGCCCCCGGCGTTGCCGCGCTGGCGGACGAACTGCGCCTTGCAGCCCTCCGTGACCCAGACGACGCCGTTGCGCGTGCCCCAGGTTCGGTCCTCGCGGCACCGCCCGTTGCTGTACTCGCGAACCAGCCGGCCGAAGTAGCCCGGTCCGATCTCGCATTCACGGTAGCGGTTGTTCTCGGAGCGGCAATCGAACGCGTTCGCGCCGCCGCCGCCCCCACCGCCGCGTACGACTTCGAACTTCGCGCGACACCCGCGATCGACCCAGACCCGGTCGCCGCGCTGGCCCCAGCTCTGGCCTTCGATGCAAGGCGCGTCGGACCGACGCTTGATCAACCGCGCCCGGCCGTTGACCGGCAGCTGGCACTCACGGTAGCGCATGTCCGCCGACGCGCAGGAGAACTCGCTGCGCTCGTCGCCCTCGTCGTCGTAGCCCCAGCCGAAGCCGTAGAGGCTCACGTCGCTGGTGCGGGTTTCGACGAAACACGAGCCGGTCGAGACGCGGCCCCGCATGTCGCGGACCCGCAGGTCCAGCGTCCAGCCGTCGCCGAACTGTTTGAAGTTGCTGGTGTCCAACACCGCGAATCCCCGCCGATTCGCTTCCCTGACGCAGTCGCTCTGTGCGGAGCGCACTGCGGGCGCGCTCTTGAGTTCCGGCTGCTGCACCTTGGGCCGGGCCTTGCCGACGGCGCCGAGGACGGCGGCATCCTGCGCGGAGGCAGGCGTGCCGGTGGCGAGCAGCGCGAGGCAGGCGAGGACGGGCACGGCGGCGAGCGGTCGAGGCATGGATGTCTCCGGGTGCGTGGTTAGAGCGGTCCAACGTGACCTCGGGCCCAACGTTGACCACAGACCGGCTCGAAATCAATCGGCCGACCGGACAGGCTGGGACCGGGTCGCGAATTGGTGCGACGCGTCAAGGTTCCGTGATGCGCGTCGCAGCGTGGGAAACCATCGCTTTTGGATCAACCTTTCGAAATCCGTCATGCGTGGACAGTGCGCGGCGGC
>DASUYI010000316.1:0-2396 GCA_036377475.1 Steroidobacteraceae bacterium
TGTCTCCGGCGCCGGCATGCGACGCCAGGTGGCCGATGCCGAGCGCCTGGGCGTCGCGCGGCTTGACGCGGTAGGTCACATCGCCGTCCTGCGTGCGCACGACGACGTGCTGCGGCGTTGCGGACACCAGGTAGCCGTCCACGATGTTCGGGTCGGTGGTCTGGGGTGCCGCAGTGGCCTCGGGCACGATCACCTGGGTCTCGGGTGCTTCGTCGTCGCCGCCGCACGCCGCGAAGCCGATGCACAGGGGCACCAGCGCGAGCGCCAGCAGGCGCTTCGATCGGTTGGATCGCAAGGAGTGGTCCTCCGGTTCGGTTGCTTCCATCAAGGGGCGAACGCACTCCGGCCGGAAGGCGCGGGGGTTCGCTTCGACGTGCTGCTAGGTGGTGGAAGCAGCCGGCGGCGCGCGACCGGCGAGGTGGTCGGCCAGCAGGCGACCGACGGGCCGCGCGATACGCGCGCGGTGCCAGACCGTTCCGGCCGACGCGAGAAGAACCACGAACTGCACGGCCACGCCGTTTTGTACGCCCTGGATCGCACGGGCGACGCGGACGATGAGCGCAATCGCGCCGCCCACGGCGAGCGAGATGGGAACCGCGAGGATGCCGCCGTGCTGGAAGACGCCCGCCGCGCTGCTCGGGTGGCGAGTGGCGAAAACGCCCTCGAGCAGCTCCTGTCCGCAGTAGACGGCGAGCAGCGCCGCGCTGGAGACGAGCCACAGCCGGCGAAGGCCGACGCGCGGCGCGCGGGCCTGGCGTTTGGCGACCGCGGCGAGCGCGCGACCGAACACGAGGGCAATGAGCACGCCGACGACGGCGGTGACGTTCGCGAGGTACCCGTGCCCGTGATGCGCGGCCTCCTCGCCGTACGCGAACGCATAGCGCAGCTCGTGGACCGCCAGGGATCCGGCGAGCAGGGCGACGGCAGCACGCAGTGCGGGCACGCTCAACACGCGCGCCAGTGTACGCAGGCGGTCAGGGTTCCAGCCGGACGATGGTGGCCGCGGCCAGGAGGACCAGCGCCGCGACGCCCATGCCGATGCCCACGCCGGTGAGCGCGCCGAAGACGTAGCGCTCGGCCGCCGGGCGCGAGCGGTCCGGTCGCGCGGCGCGGAGCTCGGCCAGCAGCGCGTACAGCCCACCGGCGACCGAGCACGCGACGAGCAGCAGCCAGAGCGCTGTCCGGTGCACCACCATCGTCCTGAGTATCCCGCGCGCCGACCCGAACGACTAGTGGTGGTGATGGTGCGGGTGCTCGTGGCCGCGCACCGTGTTCCACGAGTCCCACGTGATGCGTAGGATCACGATCGTGATCGCGAGTCCGATCAGCGGATCGGCGACCTCGAGCCCGACCGCGACGGCGGCGGCGCTCGCGACGACGGCGAGACTGACGTAGGCGTCCGCGCGCGCGTGCGCGCCGTCGGCCACCAGCGCGGCGCTGTCCAGGCGCCGTCCCGCACGCGTGCGGATCAGGGCGGCGATCCAGTTCCCGACGAACCCCAGTACACCGGCCGCGGCGAGCGCGCCGACGTGCTCGACGTCACGCGGGTCGATCAGGCGCACGATCGCCTCGTAGCCCGCCACGCACGCGCTGACGAAGATCGCGAGCACGACCGCGAGGCCGGCCCACCGCTCCGCTCGCGCGCTGCGTAGCGCGAAGGCGATGCCGAGCGGGATCGCGGTTGCCGCGTCGCCGAAGTTGTGGATCAGGTCGGCAAGCAGCGCGACCGAGCCCGACGCGACGAAGACGAGGGTCTGTGCGACCGCGGTGAGCCCGAGCACCAGCAGTGCCAGCCCGACCGCGCGCAGCCCTTCACGCGACCGCTTGATCGAGTCATGGACGAGCCCATGGCTGTGCCCGTGGCCGTGGGCGTGCTCGTGCGCGCTCGCCGTCATGCGCGGCTCCGCGCCGTCGTGGCCGGCAGCTCGACGGGCGCCGGCGGATGCACGTGCTCGTGGTGATTCCGCACCGCGGCGAGCAGGTCGACCAAATGGTGGTCGTGCAGTGTGTAGACGACGTTTCGGCCGTCGCGCCGTGCGCGCACGATCCGCAGCGACCGCAGCAGCCGCAGGTGATGCGACGTGGCGCTCGGGCTCAGCTCCGCGGACGCCGCGAGCTGCTCGACGGTCTTGTCGCCGGCGAGCAGCTCGACCAGCACACGCAGCCGGCCAGGCGACGCGAGCGCCTTGAGGGTCTCGGCGAGATCCTCGGCCTCGCCCGCGCGGAGCGGGCGATCGACGGATCCATGTTCAGGCGGGTGCGGCAAGGCGCGCAGGTTAGCTCATATGAGCAGATGCTCACTCATCGCGCTTCGCACGGCGCTCCTTGACGCGGCCCAGACGAGCGCGCCGATCAGCAGGATCAGCGGCAGCAGATAGGCGATCTGAGCGAGCCAG
>DASUYI010000317.1:0-4894 GCA_036377475.1 Steroidobacteraceae bacterium
TGACGACCGCGTACCTGCCAGGGCAGTCGGTATGAAACGCTTCCCGGCCTGCGTCGGGATGCTGGTCGCCTGGCTATGTGTGCAGCCGGTGGCGGCCGCTCCGCAGCGACTCACGGTCGGCGTGCTCGCCATGGACGAGCCCGCGTTGCAGGCCGCGCGGGCGCAGGCGCTCGACGACTACCTGACCGAGGCACTCGGCGACGTCGACGTGCAGGTGAATCACTACGACTTCGACGCGCTCGAACGCGCGATTCTCGGCCGCACCGTCGACGTGGCGATGACGTCCGCGAACGACTATGTCACGTACGCGCACCGCATCGGGCTGTCGGCGCCGCTCGCGACCGTGGTCGCGTATCGCGACGGCAAGCTGCTGTCCGGCTTCGGCGGCGCCATCCTCACTCGCGCCGGGCGCAACGACCTGAAGCGCGTCGAGGACCTCGTCGGTCGCCGGATCGGCATCGTCGATCGCCGTTCGCTCGGCGGCTACCAGGCGCAGGCGTTCGAGCTTCTGCAGCGCGGCATCGACGTCTCGCGCCGGGCGACGCTCGTGCCGACCGGCACACCCGAGTCCAGCACCTTGCGGGCCCTGCTGGACGGACGCGTCGACGCGATCTTCGTGCGCGCCGGCTCGTTCGAAGCCTGGCAGCGGCACGGCCTGGTCCGTCGCGAGCAGCTCAAGGTCCTCGGTCGGCGCACGCTGCCGGACTATCCGTTCGCGCTGTCGACGACGCTCTATCCGTATTACCCCGTGGTGGCGATGCCGCAGCTCGAACCGACGCTCGCGCGACGCGTCGTCGTCGCGCTGCTGGCGATGCCCGAGGGAACGCTCGCGGCCGGCGGCGACCCGATCGCGTTCCAGCTGCCCGCCGACTACGAGCCGGTCCGGCAGCTGGCGCGCGCGTTGCGCATGCCCCCCTACGACCAGGTGGCGCCGGTCACGCTCGAGGAGATCTGGCGCGATCGCGGGCCGTGGGTGCTGGCCATCGCGGTCTTTGCGCTGATCGTGCTCACGCTGCTGGTCGTCGTGGCGCGGTACGCCGCACGGATGACCCGTGTCGCGGCCCAGCTGCGTTGGAGCGAGGAGCGGTTCCGCCGCTTGTTCGAGGACTCGAAACTTGCGATGGCGCTCATCAAGGACGGACGCATCGTCGAGGCCAACCGCGCAAGCCTCGAACTCATCGGCGCAGGCCATCCGCGCGACGTCATCGGCCACAGCCCTGTCGATTTTTCACCCGAACTGCAGCCCGACGGCGAGTCGTCGCGGTCGAAGGCCGCGCGGATGCTCGAGATCGCGGACCGCGACGTCGCGCACCAGTTCGAATGGGAGCACGTCCGGATCGACGGTCGCGCGCTGATGGCCAAGGTCCAGCTCACGGTCATCGCGATCGGCGAGGAGCGGCTGTACCACGTGGCGTGGTCCGACGTCACCGCGGCGAAACGTGCCGAAGCCGAGCTCGCCAGGTACCGCGAACGTCTCGAGGACCTCGTCGCGCAGCGCACAGCCCAGCTCGAGGCCGCCAACGCACGCATCCGGCTCAACGAACAGCGTCACGCACTCGCCGTGGAGGCGTCGAACGACGTCGTCTGGGAGTGGATCGTCGGCTCGCCGACCGCGTATTTCAGCCCGGCTTTCTACCGGATGCTCGGCGAGAACGAAGCCGAACTGGGCGCAGCCGTCGACGACCTGCTGATCGGCCGGCTTCATCCCGACGAACGGCAGGAGATGCTGGCACGTTTCGCCCGGGCCGTGCGGGAGGGTCACCTCGAAGCGGAGTTCCGCCTGCGCGCGCGTGACGGCAGCTATCGCTGGGTCGGCACGCGCGCACGGATCATCGAACGGGACGGCGAAGACCGTCCGCTGCGCGCCGCCGGCACCCTCACCGACCTGACCGTGCGCAAGGCCATGGAGCTCGCGCTGCGGGAGGCCAAGGAGCAGGCCGAGTCCGCCAACGTCGCGAAGAGCAACTTCCTCGCGAACATGAGCCACGAGATCCGCACGCCGATGAACGCGATCCTCGGGTTCGCGCAACTGCTCGCCGAGGACCTGCGTGACGAGGACCAGCGCGACAAGCTGTTGCGCATGGACCAGGCGGCACGGCACCTGCTCGGCATCATCGACGACGTCCTCGATCTGTCGAAGATCGAGGCGGGCCGGTTCGACCTCGTCGACGAGGAGCTCGAGGTGGGCGCGCTGGTGCACGAGACCTGCGACATGCTGGCGCACCGCGCCGAATCGCGCGGCCTTTTCGTGTGCGTCGCGGTCGACCGGCAACTCGACCATCTCACGCTGCGCGGCGACCGGCTGCGACTCAGGCAGATCCTGGTGAACCTCGTCGGCAACGCGATCAAGTTCACCCACGCCGGCGGCATCACCGTGCGCGCGGCGATCGATGGCGCGACGGGCAACGCCGTCGGGCTCCGGTTCGAGGTCGAGGACACCGGCATCGGCATCAGCCACGAGCTGCAGGCGCGGTTGTTCCAGCCGTTCGAGCAGGCACAGAGCAGCAACACGCGGCAATACGGCGGCACCGGGCTCGGGCTCGCGATCAGCCGGCGGCTCGCACAGATGATGGGCGGCGACTGCCGCGTGACGAGTACGCCGGGCGGCGGCAGCCTGTTCAGCTTCACGGTGCGGCTGCAGCGGGCGACCGCGCCACACTCCGGGTCGGCGGGACTCGAGCGCACGAGCGCTTCGGTGCCGACGCCGCGGGTCGGCGCCCGGCTGCTGCTCGTCGAGGACAACGAGGTCAACCAGGCCGTGGCGCGGGCGATGCTCGAACGCTTCGAGCTCGACGTCGACCTCGCGAGCAACGGCGTCGAGGCGGTCGCCAAGGCGGCTCGTGCGAACTACGACCTCGTGCTGATGGACTTGCAGATGCCGGTGATGGACGGGCTCGACGCGACACGCAGGATCCGCAAGCTGCCGAACGGACGGTCGGTGCCGATCCTGGCGATGACCGCGAGCGCGTTCGTCGAGGACCGCGAACGCTGTCTCGAGGCCGGCATGAACGGCCACGTCGCCAAGCCGGTGGAAATGGTGCGGCTGCGCGCGGCGCTCGCCGAATGGCTGCCCGCCCTCACCCTGCGATGAAGCGCTCGAGGTGCTCGATCGTCTGATCCTGTTCCTCGATCACGACCCGCACCAGGTCGCCGATCGACACCACGCCGATCATGCGTCCGTCTTCGACGACGGGCAGGTGACGGATGCGTCGATGCGTCATGAGCTGCATGCACTGGCGCACGTCCTCGTCCGGCGACACCGTGACGACCGGCGAACTCATGATCTGCCAGACCGGCGTCTCCGCCGAGGAGCGCCCGAGCAGTATCACCTTGCGCGCGTAGTCGCGTTCCGAGATCACCCCGACCAGCTCGCCGTTGCGCGTGACGGGCAACGCGCCGACGTGCTTGTCGGCCATGAGCTGGATCGCTTCCAGCACCGGGTCCTCCACGTCGATCGACCAGACTTCGTGGCCCTTGCGGGCGAGCAGTTGCCTGACGCGCAGCATGCGACAATCCCTCGTGCCCTGGCGCCCGGGTTCACTCCGCGAGCGTCCGTTTCGATTCTATGCCACTCGACGTCGTCCTGTTCGAACCCGAGATTCCGCCCAACACCGGCAACGTGATCCGGCTGTGTGCGAACACCGGCGCGCGGCTGCACCTCGTCAAGCCGCTGGGCTTCCGGCTCGATGCACGGGCCGTGCGCCGCTCCGGGCTCGACTATCACGAACTCGCCGAGGTGGCCGTGCACGAGGACTTTGCGACGTGCCTGGCGTCGTTGTCTGCCGGACGGGGCCGGTTGGTGCGCTGGTTCGCGCTGACGACGCAGGGCCGCGTGGGCTACGAGACGGCGCGCTTTGCACCCGGGGACGCGCTCGTGTTCGGGCCGGAGACACGGGGCTTGCCGGCGTCGGTGCTGGCACAGTGTCCCGACGACCGGCGGCTGCAGATCCCGATGCGGCCCGGCGCGCGCAGCCTCAACCTGTCGAACGCGGTCGCGATCGTGGTCTACGAAGCGTGGCGACAGCTCGGCTGGACCTGACCGCGCTGCCGCGGATCACCCGTCCTCGGGGCGGCTATTGGGTTTCCGTCTTGATCGAGCGGGCCATCAGCGCGGCCACGGCCTCGCGTGGCGGCGCCCCCTCGTAAATCACCTTGCAGATCTGCTCGGCGATCGGCATCTCGACGCGGTAAGTGCTCGCCACCGCGTTGACCGCACGCGCCGCCAGGACGCCCTCCACGACCTGGCCGATCTCGCGCTGCGCCTCGTCGGTGGACTTGCCGGCCGCGAGCGCCAGGCCGAAGCGGCGGTTGCGCGACTGGTTGTCGGTGCAGGTCAGCACGAGGTCGCCCAGACCGGTGAGACCCATGAAGGTGTCCTTCTGCGCGCCGAGCGCGACGCCGAGCCGCATCATCTCGGCGAGCCCGCGCGTTATCAGCGCGACCCGGGTATTGGCGCCGAATCCCAGTCCATCGGAGATGCCGGCGCCGATCGCGAGCACGTTCTTGGTGGCCCCACCCACCTCGACGCCGATCATGTCGGTCGAGGCGTAGGCGCGAAAATTTGTCCCCGACAGCCGCTGCGCGAGTTCCATCGCGTAGTCGCGGTCGCGCGAGGCGACCGTCATGGCGGTCGGCAACCCGAGACCCACCTCGCGCGCGAAGGTCGGGCCCGAGAGCACGGCGGTCGGCACCGACATGCCGAGGACTTCGCAGGCGACCTGATGCGGCAGCTTGCCGGTCGCGAGTTCGAAGCCCTTGGTGGCCCACGCGATGCGCATGTCGGGTCGCAGCAGCGGTGCGACCTGGTCGAGACAGGCGCGGAACGCGTGGCTCGGCACCGCGATCAACAGCTCGTCGGCCGCGGCGACCGCGTCCCGGAGCGTGGGCGCGATCT
>DASUYI010000318.1:0-11982 GCA_036377475.1 Steroidobacteraceae bacterium
ACGCGAACTGCGCAAAAGCCGCGAGCTCGCGGTATTGCGCGAGCGCCAGGCGGACGCCGCCGCCCAGCTTCTTGATGACCTTCGTCTGCGCGGCGCCGCCGACGCGCGACACCGAGATGCCGGCGTTGATGGCCGGACGGATACCGGCGTTGAACAGGTCGGTCTCGAGGAAGATCTGGCCGTCGGTGATCGAGATCACGTTGGTCGGCACGAACGCGGACACGTCGCCGGCCTGCGTCTCGATGATCGGCAGCGCGGTCAGCGAACCGGTCTTGCCCTTGACGGCGCCCTTGGTGAACTTCTCGACGTACTCCTCGTTGACGCGCGCGGCGCGCTCGAGCAGGCGGCTGTGCAGGTAGAACACGTCGCCCGGGTACGCCTCGCGGCCCGGCGGACGACGCAGCAGCAGCGACACCTGGCGGTAGGCCCAGGCCTGCTTGGTGAGGTCGTCGTAAATGATTAGTGCGTCCTGGCCGCGGTCGCGGAAGTACTCGCCCATCGTGCAACCCGAGTACGGGGCGATGTACTGCATCGCGGCCGATTCGGAGGCCGAGGCCGCGACGACGATGGTGTACGCCATCGCGCCGGTCTCCTCGAACTTGCGCACGACGTTCGCAATCGTGGAAGCCTTCTGGCCGATCGCGACGTAGATGCAGATGAGGTCCTTCCCCTTCTGGTTGATGATCGTGTCGACCGCGACGGCCGTCTTGCCAGTCTGGCGGTCGCCGATGATCAGCTCGCGCTGGCCGCGACCGATCGGCACCATCGAGTCGATCGACTTGAGTCCGGTCTGCACCGGCTGGCCGACGGACTTGCGCGCGATGACGCCCGGAGCCACCTTTTCGATGACGTCGAATTCCTTGGCGTCGACAGGGCCCTTGCCGTCGATGGGCTGGCCGAGTGAGTTGACCACGCGCCCGATCAGCGCCGTGCCCACGGGCACTTCGAGGATGCGGCCGGTGCACTTGACCGTGTCGCCTTCCGAGATGTGCTCGTACTCGCCGAGGATCACCGCGCCGACGGAGTCGCGCTCGAGGTTGAGCGCCAGGCCGTAGGTGTTCTTCGGGAACTCGAGCATTTCGCCCTGCATCGCGTCCTGCAGGCCGTGGATGCGGCAGATGCCGTCCGTCACGGTGACGACGGAACCGACGCTGCGCGCTTCGGTCGCGGCGGTGAAGTTCTGGATGCGGGCCTTGATCAGTTCGCTGATCTCAGAAGCCTTGATGGACATGTAGGGAATCCTCTGCGGGCCTGCCGCAACGCGCAGGCCTCAAGCCGGTGAAATACTGTTCGGTCGTCGTCAGCGTGTCGTCAGTTCAGTGTCGAGGCGCTCGAGCTTGTGCGCGAGCGAGCCGTCGATGAGCATGTCGCCCGCCCGCACCACCGCGCCGCCGATCAACGCCGGGTCGACAGTGCAATGCAACCGCACGTCGCGGCGCAGTCGTGCGCGCAAGGCGCCGGCGAGGCGCTCACGCTGGAGGTCGTCGAGGGCCACGGCGGAGACGACCTCGACGTCGGCGACGTTCGCGTCCTCGGCCTTGAGCTCCTCGAAGCGCCGCGCAATCTCAGGCAGGTAGTCCAGGCGGCCGTTCTCGGCGAGCAGCTCGAGGAACGCGCCGGCGTTCGCATCGAGCGCCCCGCCGACGACGCCCGCGATCAGCGCCACGAGCTGGCCCGTGCCGACGCCCGGACTGCGCTCGTACGCGGCGTATTCGTCGCTCTTGACGACGGTGCGCGCGGTCCCGAGCCAGCCCGACCATGCATCGAGCTTGCCCTGCTCGCGTGCATAGGCGAACGCCGCCTTGGCATAGGGTCTCGCTACGGTGGCTCTCTCAGCCATGCCTCGTTACTCCCGGATCCCGTCCGTCGATCTGCCGGTGCCGCGGCCGTCAGGCCTTGGCGCCCTCGATTTCGCGGGCCAGTTGCTCGATCAGGTCGGCATGCGCCTTCGGGTCGATCTCGCGCTGCAGCAGGCGGGACGCGCCCGCCACCGCCAGCGTGGCCACGTCCTTGCGCAACTCGTCGCGGGCGCGGGACTTTTCCTGCTGTGCGTCCTGCCGCGAGCTCTCGATGATGCGCTTGCCTTCGTCGACGGCCGTGCTGCGTGCTTCCTCGACGATCTCGACCTCGCGCTTGTGCGCCTGGTCGACGATCTTCTTGGCTTGCTCGCGCGCCGCGTGGACGATGGTCTGCGCCTCGCCGTGGGCGTTCTGCAGCTCGTTCTGGCCGCGCTCGGCGGCCGCGAGACCTTCCGCGATCCTCTTCTGGCGGTCCTCGATGGCCTTCACGAGGGGAGGCCAGATGAACTTCACCGAGAACCAGATCAGGAAGCCGAAGACGATCGCCTGGCCCAGGAGGGTCGCGTTGATGTCCATTGCGACGTCCTCGCTCGGTGACCGGTCAGCCGAAACGCGCGAGCAGCGGGTTCGCGAACGCGAAGAACATCGCGAGCGCCACGCCGATCAGGAACGCCGCGTCGATCAGGCCGGCGAGCAGGAACATGCGGACCTGCAGCGTCGGGATCAGTTCGGGCTGGCGCGCCGCCGACTCGAGGAACTTCGAGCCCATGATGCCGATGCCGATGCAGGCCCCGATGGCACCCAGGCCGATGATCAGGCCGAGTGCAATCGCGGTGTAGCCCTGGACCTGTGCGATGAGCGCGAGGTTTTCCATCTCAATCTCCTGGCGGAAATGCAGTTGCTGTAACGAAGTCGATAAAGAGAATCGTGCCGATCGACGGTCCGTGTCGGGTCAATCAGTGGTGCTCGGTGGCCATCGCGCTGTAGACGACGGTCAGCATCATGAAGATGAACGCCTGCAGCGTGATGATCAGGATGTGGAAGATCGCCCAGCCGGCGCCCAGCAGCAGCTGGCTGAAGAAGCCCGTGGCGCTGCCGAGCGTCAACGTGAATACGCTGGCTCCGAGCAGCGCGATCAGCATGAAGACGAGCTCGCCCGCGTACATGTTGCCGAACAGTCGCATCGCGAGCGAAACGGGCTTCGACAGCAGCTCGACCAGGTTGAGCAGGAAGTTCGGAAGCCACAGCAGGGGATTCGCGCCGAACGGGGCGGTGAACAGCTCGTGCACGTAGCCGCCCGCGCCCTTGGCCTTGACGCTGTAGAACAGGACCACGGCGAGCACGGTCAGCGACATCGCGAACGTCGTGTTGGCATCGGCCGTGGGTACGACCCGCCAGTAGTGGATGCCGAACCAGCCGGCCACGGCTCCGGGCAGGTCGAGCGGCAGCAGGTCCATTGCGTTCATGAGGAACACCCACACGAAGATAGTGAGGGCGAGGGGGGCCAGAAACGAGCGGTCGAGGTGAAAAACTTCCTTGACGGTCGTGTCGATGAATTCGACGACCATCTCGACGAAGGCCTGCCACTTGCCCGGTACTCCGGTGCTCGCCTTGCGCGCCACCGAGTAGAACAGCGCGAGCGTGACGAGGCCCAGGAGCACGGACATGAAGATCGTGTCGACGTGGAAGCTCCAGAAGCCTTCGCCGACCTTGAGGTGGGTCAGGTGGTGGGTGATGTATTCGGTGCTGTTCGCGGGGCCTGCGGCGTGCTCAGCGGCGGACATGTCTGTTTCCCACTCCGACTCGACTTAACTGTTCTGCTTCGTCGTCGCCGACCCGTCGTTCGCCCGGGCCGCACCGATCCAGTAGCCGGCGAACGTCGCGGCGTACGCGACGACCAGCGGCACCGCCTCGACCTTGGGCGAGCGGAACGCCATCACCAGCAGCGCGACGGTGATTCCCACCTTGACCAGCCATCCGGTGAGGAACCCGATGGCGGCCCGCGCGGCCGAGATGCCCTCGCCGTGCCGAAGCATCGCGAGGGCCATCAGCGACGTCGCTGCAACGCCGATTCCGGTGCCCAGCAGCGCAGACGCGCCGGCACGAGCACCTTCGATCGCGTGGCAGACGATCGCGACGAGCGCCCCGACCAGAACCTGACTCAGCACGACGGACAGCGCCTGGCGCCGGCCCTTTTGCACGTCAGGGTTGCTCAAGGCTTCACCCAGCTTCCGGGCAACAAAAAAGCCACGTCATGCCGGCTCGTCCGGCCACGGGTGGCGTCTGGATACGTTACCCGGGCCGGCTCACGCCGAGGCGTGGCCTCCGGAAAGGCGCGGCAGTATAGGGGGGTTTTTGCAGTGCTTCAAATCCGGTAAAACCGCGCAGGAAGTGAATAGCGGCCAGCGGTTAGTGGTTAGGAAGAAGGGGTGCGCAGCGCGCGCTTATTGACCGTCTCCCGCTCGCGGGAGCGCGGCTGGCCAGCGGCCTGCTGCGGGTTGCGGTCGAGGATGCGTTAGCAATCTTTTCTTACTAACCGCTATCCGCTATCCGCTATCCGCTTCTTGACGCCGCATCGATTAGTCACGTCGTCTTCATTGTATGTGCGCGAGGATACCGTCGAGTTCGTCCAGGCTGTTGTAGTTGATCACGAGCTTCCCCTTGCCCGACGTCGCGTGCTGCAGGTTCACCTTGGCACCGAGTTTGTCGGCGAGGTCGTGCTCGAGCTTGGTGATGTTCGGGTCGCGCCGTTCCGGCTCCCGCGTCTCGGTGTGCGCGCCGTGCGCGAGCATGCGCTTCACGAGCGCCTCGGTCTCACGCACGGAGAGGCCTTTCTTCGCGACCAGCGCACCGACTTCGACCTGTTGCCGCGCGTTGGTCAGGCCGAGCAGCGCTCGCGCGTGACCCATCTCGAGCTGGCGGTGCTCGACGAGCGTCTTCACTTCCTCGGCCAGCTCGAGCAGGCGCAACAGGTTGCTGACCGCCGCGCGCGAACGCCCGACCGCGTCCGCGGCCTGCTGGTGCGTCACGTCGAATTCGCGGATCAGCCGATCGAGCGCCCGCGCCTCTTCGAGCGGATTGAGGTTCTCGCGCTGGATGTTCTCGATCAGCGACATCGCGACGGCCGCCTCGTCTGGCACCATCCGCACGACGGCGGGGATGTCGTGCAGGCCGGCCATCTGCGCGGCGCGCCAGCGACGCTCGCCCGCGATGATCTCGTAGCGCAGCGGCTCGCCTGATCGCTGCGCCGCGAGCGGCCGCACCACGATCGGCTGGACCACGCCCTGCGCCTTGATCGAGTCCGCGAGCTCCTGCAGGGTTTCGGGCCGCATGTCGAGGCGCGGCTGGTAGCGACCCCGTTGCAGCAGGTCCACCGGCAGGCGAGCCAGTTCCTCGTCCCGCGGAGCCGCGGGCTTGGACGGCTCGATGGAGGCCGCCGGCGCTGCGTCCGTGTGCACCGCGCCGGCCGGCAGCGACGCGGCGGGCGACGGACTCACGGTCACGGAGCCGAGCAGTGCCTCGAGCCCACGGCCGAGGGAAGGTCGCTTGGTTGCCATAGCGGACTATTATGCCGCTACTGCGCCGGTTCTTCGTCGCCTTGCTCGGCCGCGACGGGACCCGCGACGAGTTCTTCCTCGCGTCGGATCATTTCGCCCGCGAGCGCGAGGTAGGCGAGCGCGCCGCGCGAGTCTTTGTCGTAATAGAGCACGGCCTTGCCGAAACTCGGCGCTTCCGCGAGCCGCACGTTGCGCGGGATCACCGTGCGGAAGACCTTCTCGCCGAAGTGCATCAGCAGCTGGCCCGAAACCTCGTTCGACAGGTTGTTGCGCGGGTCGTACATGGTGCGCAGGATGCCTTCCAGCTCGAGGTCCTGGTTCACGCTGGCACGGATCTGCTCGACGGTGGTCATGAGCGCCGACAGTCCCTCGAGCGCGTAGTACTCACACTGCATCGGGACGAGCACGCTGTCGGCCGCGACGAGCGCATTGAGCGTCAGCAGATTCAGCGAAGGCGGGCAGTCGATCAGGATGACCTCGTAGAGGTCGCGCACGGGCTTGAGCGCGTTGCGCAGGCGCACTTCGCGTCCGATCATCGTCATGAGCTGCACTTCGGCCGCGACCAGGTCCTGGTTGCCCGGCACCAGCGTGAAATGACCCGGATCGACCGGCATCATCGCGGCAGCGAGTTCGCAGTCCCCGAGCAGTACGTCCGTCATCGAGCGCTCGAGATCGCGCTTGTCGACGCCGCAACCCATGGTCGCGTTGCCCTGCGGGTCGCAGTCGAGCAGCAGCACCTTGCGCTGCGTCGCGGCCAGCGAAGCGGCAAGGTTCACGGCGGTCGTCGTCTTGCCGACCCCGCCTTTCTGGTTCGCGACCGCGATGACTCGTTTCATGGAGCGGCAAGGATACCGCAGGGTCGGAAAGCGGATAGCGGTTAGTGTCCGGCGGATAGCAGGAGCGGCCGTCCCGTCATTGCACGTTTTCGCTCTGTACGCCGGAAGGTCAAACCTTCTCGTGCGAATGTGCGAGTTCGACCAGGTGACGCTCCTCGTCGAGACCCGGCACCCGGAGCGGGTGCACCCCGATCACCTTCCAGCCGTTGAGCTTCTTCGCCACCTCGTCCGCGGGGTAGCGCCCCTTCATTGCGAGCAAACGCCCGCCGCCAGCGACGAGCGGGCCCGCATTCCGGACCAGGTCCGCGAGGGGACCCACCGCACGCGCGATCACGGTGTCGAAACGAACCGCGGGCTTGTATGCCTCGGCGCGCGACTGCACGACCTCGACGTTGGCGAGCGCCAGCGTGTCGCGAACGTGCTCGAGGAACCGGCACTTCTTGCCGGTCGACTCGATCAGTGCGAACTTCGCATCGGGTCGCACGATGGCGAGCGGGATGCCGGGAAAGCCGGCGCCGCTGCCCACGTCCGCGACGTGGTTGCCGCGCAACCACGCGGCCACCGTCAGGCTGTCGAGCACGTGCTTGGTGATCTGCTGCGGACGCTCGCGAATCGCGGTGAGGTTCATGCGCTCGCTCCACTCGTCGACGAGGTCGAGGTGGGCGATCAGCCGGGCGGCCTGCTGATCGTCGAGTTCGAGGCCCAGCGCGCGGGCGCCGTCGAGAAGGTCGGTCATCGCGCTAGGATACCGTTTCGATGCGCACCGGAACGTGCAACGCCACGACCGTCGAGATCCGACCCGAACGGCCCGGGGACGAAGACGCGATCCACGCAGTGACGACGGCGGCGTTTCTCGCAGCGCCGCACACGGGCCACACCGAGCAGTACATCGTTCGCGAGCTGCGTCGCGCCGGCCAGCTCACCGTGTCGCTCGTCGCTGTTCAAGACGGGACCGTCGTCGGCCACGTCGCGATCTCCCCGGTCACGATCGACGACGGGACGCGCGGGTGGTTCGGCCTCGGTCCGCTTTCCGTGTCGCCACAGCACCAGGGTCTCGGCATCGGCTCACGGCTCGTGCGCGAGGCGTTGCAACAGTTGCGCGCACTGGGCGGCAAGGGTTGCGTGCTGGTCGGCGAACCAGCCTATTACGCACGCTTCGGCTTTCGCGCCGAACCGCAGCTGGTCCTGCCCGGCGTGCCGCCGGCATATTTCCAGGCCGTGTGCTTCGAGACCCCCGCGCCCGCGGGCGTGGTCACGTTCCACAAGGCATTCGACGCCACTGCCTGAGCGGCCGCGCCATCAATTCCGCACGAGCATCGAGACCAGTTCGTTGACCGGCAACGCCTCGACCCGGGCGCGGTCGGCGAACGTCGCCTTGATCTTTTCCGCCTGCACGGCCGGGTAGTGCAACGCGACGCTCGACTCGAACTTGTGCAACAGCAACGGGATGGCTTCGTGTCGACGCTTGCGATGTCCGACGGGGTAGTCGACCTGGACGCGCGCGGTACTGCTGCCGTCGCGAAAGAACACCTGCACCGCGTTGGCGATGTGGCGCTTGTCGGGCGCGAGATATTCCTCGCTGAACGCACGATTCTCGCGCACCTCCATCGTCGTCCGCAGCGCATCGATGCGCGGGTCGCGCGCGACGCCGTCCTCGTAGTCCGCCGCGGTCAGGCGACCGAAGATCAACGGCACCGCGACGATGTACTGCAGGCAATGGTCGCGGTCCGCCGGGTTTGCGAGCGGTCCCACCTTGTCGAGGATGCGCACGGCCGATTCCTGCGTCTCGAGGACGATGCGCGCGACGTCCGTGAGCCGGTCGCGGACCTGCGGGTGCAGCGCCAGCGCGCATTCGACCGCGGTCTGTGCGTGGAACTCGGCCGGGTACGAGATCTTGAACAGCACGTTCTCCATGACGTAACAGCCGAGCGGCTGCGGCAGTGTCACGGGGCGGCCGTGGAAGAGCACGTCCTGGAACCCCCAGCCCGGCGCCGTCAGTGCGGACGGGTAACCCATCTCGCCCGTCATCGCCATGAGCGCGAGTCGCACCGCCCGACTCGTGGCGTCGCCCGCGGCCCAGCTCTTGCGCGAACCGGTGTTGGGCGCGTGACGATACGTGCGCAACGCGCCGCCATCGAGAAACGCGTTCGACACCGCGTTGACGATCTGCGCTTGCGTGCCCCCGAGCATCGCCGTGACCACCGCGGTCGAGGCAACGCGCACCAGCAACACGTGATCGAGGCCCACTCGGTTGAACGCGTTCTCCAGCGCGAGCACGCCCTGGACCTCGTGCGCCTTGATCATCGCGCCGAGCACGTCGCGCACGGTCGGCGGTTTGCGGGCTGCCGCAAGCGCACTGCGCGAGAGGTAGTCCGCGACGGTCAGGATCGCGCCGATGTTGTCGGACGGATGACCCCATTCTGCCGCGAGCCAGGTGTCGTTGAAGTCGAGCCAGCGGATCATCGTGCCCAGGTTGAACGCGGCGTGAACCGGGTCGAGCTCGTACGACGTGCCCGGCACGCGTGCGCCGCGGGCCATCGTCGCGCCGGGCACGACCGGACCGAGCAGCTTCGTGCACGCGGGATACCGTAGCGCCTGCAACGCACACGCGAGCGAATCGAGCAGGCAGTGGTACGCGGTTTCGTACGCGAGGTCGGAAGCGCCGTGGTAGTTCGCGGCGTACTCGGCGATCTCCACGAGCAGCGCGTCGGGCTCAGGGCGGGCCGCGAACACGGTGGGCGGACGGGACGGCATGCCGCAGTTTACAACCCGGGTCTCACTGCGCGGTGAGACTCGTCCGACGCATGAACCCTCGCGGGCGGCAGGTGCACTCACTCGTGCGTGAGCGCGTCGAGTCCAGGGCGGACCCGCGCCATCGCACGTTCGGCGGCTTCGCACCGGCGACAGGAGGTCCACATGCGACGCCTTTGTGTTCCCATCTCGCACCGTGCGGCGGCCTGCCTGCTCGCCAGCGGCTCGCTGCTCGCCACCGTCGGCCTGGCCCATCCGGTGTTCGAGCCGTTCGACGAGACGCAGTTCGCACCCATCACGCGCTTCGGGCCCCTGATCTCATTGACGACGATCGCCACCGGTCTGACGGCGCCGAACAAGGGAGTCTCAGCTCCCCGCGACCGCGATCATCTCTACGTCGTCGATCAACCCGGCGTCGCCTGGAAGATCGACCTGAACACCGGCGCCGCGAGCGTCTTCCTGGACATCCGCGCGCGGATCGTGCCGCTCGGCATCGAAGGCCCCGACACCTTCGACGAACGTGGCTTTCTTGGGCTCGCGTTCCATCCGGGTTTCGCGCACAACGGTCTGTTCTACACCTACACGTCGGAACCGGTGTCCGGGCCGCCGACGTTCCCAAGCACGCTGCCCGCCGGCACCGCCGCCGATCACCAGAACGTCGTGGCCGAGTGGCGCGTGCTCGCCGGCGGCGGCATCGGCGAGCGGCGCGAACTGATGCGCATCGACTGGCCGCAGTTCAATCACAACGGCGGCGACATCGCGTTCGGTCCGGACGGCAAGCTCTACATCTCGACGGGTGAAGGCGGCAACGCGGACGACCAGGGGCCGGGTCACGGCCGCGATGGCAACGCGCAAGACCTCGGCGTGCCGCTCGGCAAGATTCTGCGCATCGGTGTCAACGGCCGAAACTCCGCGAATGGCGCTTATGGGATCCCGGCCGACAATCCGTTCGTGAACCGCAGCGGGGCGCTCGAGGAGATCTTCGCTTACGGCTTCCGCAATCCTTTCAGGATGTCGTTCGACCGCCAGCGCGGCGACCTGTACGTCGGCGATGTCGGCCAGAACGACGTCGAGGAGGTCAGCCGCGTGACGGCGGGCGGCAACTACGGCTGGAACGTCAAGGAAGGCACCCTGTTTTTCGATCCTCGCGGGGTCGACGAAGACGGTGCTGCCCAGCTCGAACCGGTGCGGGGTCGAACGGTGCCGGCAGGCCTGATTGATCCGATTGCCCAGTACGACACTCACCTCGAAGGCCACTCGGTGATTCTGGGTTTCGTCTATTGGGGCGAGGACCTGCCGAATCTCAAGGGCGACCTGATCTTCGGCGACTTTTCGCGGCTGTTCAATTTTCCGGGCGGACCGCACGACTACGGGAGACTGTTCCACGCGCACGTCGGTCCGCACAGCAAGCACTTGCGGTCGGTCCGCGAGTTCCACATCACGCCGAGCAACGCGCCGAACCTCGCGGTGCTCGGGTTCGGACAGGACGCGGCAGGGGAGATCTACGTCCTCGGCAACAAGTCAGGCGTGCCCTTCGGCGACGGCGGTGTCGTGCTGAGGCTCACGCCGACCGCGGAGCCAGAAGAAAACGAGGTCGGGCACGACTGAGATTTCGCCCTCGGCGGGGCGACGCCCGTGCGGTTGCGCGGGCGTGGGCGGAGCTTAGAACACGAACCCGTGGCTGCCCGCCACGGCGCCGAGCACGGTCAGCAGGCTCACCGTGAGCAGCACCCAGTGCAATCGCTCGATGCGGCGGAACGTCCGCTCCGGCGCGCGTGCGGCCGTGTCCCGAAACCAGCGGTGCAGAAACAGCGGCTCCGCGACGAACAGCATGACCGTGAACAGCAACCAGACCGCCACCATCGCGTGCATCCACCACCATGACAGGCTGGCGAAGCGGAACCAGAGATCCCAGCGCTCGACGAGGTAGAAGCCCGAGAGGCCGACGAGTAGCGTCGTCGAGCGCGCCTGCCACGCGAACCGTCCCTCGATCGCTTCGAAGAACTGCACACGCTCCTCGGGCGTCTTGAGTCTGCGCACCGAGGGCAGCAGCACGGTGGTCACGAAGGCGACGCCACCGATCCAGAGCACGACGCCGAAGACGTGCAGGGCGCGGGCGACGATGGCAGGATCGATCATCGTTCGAAGGGTACCCGCGGCGCGGGAGAGTTGCGAAACCTCAGAATGCGTCGTCCGGGACCCGCACCCAGCCCTCCATGAGCACGCGCGCGCTGCGGCTCATGATCACCTTGGTCACGGTCCATTCGCCGTTCACTTGTTTCGCCTCCGCCCCGACGCGCAGCGTGCCGGACGGATGGCCGAAGCGTACCGCGTTGCGCGCCCCTCCGCCGGCCGCGAGGTTGACGAGCGTGCCGGGGATCGCGGCTGCAGTGCCGATCGCCACCGCCGCGGTGCCCATCATCGCGTGGTGCAGCTTGCCCATCGACAGCGCGCGCACGAGCAGGTCGACGTCCGACGCGGCGATCCTCTTGCCGCTCGAGGCCACGTAGTCCTTCGGCGGCGCGACGAAAGCAATCTTCGGAGTGTGCTGGCGCTTGAGCGCTTCCTCCGGCGTTTTGATCAAACCCATCCGCAGCGCGCCAGCGATCCGAAACTTCTCGAAACGCTCGAGCTGCTTCGGGTCGCCGTTGACGGCCTCGCGCAACTCGGTGCCCGCGTATCCGATCTCCTCGGCGTTCACGAACACCGTCGGGATCCCTGCGGCGATCATGGTGGCCTTGAACCTGCCGATGCCCGGAACTTCGAGATCGTCGACGAGATGGCCGGTCGGGAACATCGAGCCGCTGCCCTCACCTTCCTCCGAGGGGTCGATGAATTCGAGCACGATCTCCGCGGCCGGGAACGTGACGCCGTCGAGCTCGAAGTCACCGGTCTCCTGCACTTGGCCGTTGGCAACCGGCACGTGTGCGACGATGGTCTTGCCGATGTTGACTTGCCAGATTCGCACCGTACAGACCCCGTTCCGCGGAACTCGGGCCGGGTCGACGAGTCCATGTCCGATCGCGAACGGACCGACTG
>DASUYI010000319.1:0-9454 GCA_036377475.1 Steroidobacteraceae bacterium
CCGCGTGATGTGGGCGCGTTCGAAGCCGCGGATGCTGCGCACGAACGCCTGCTGCACGTCGAACGGCAGGCTCGTCGAAATGCCGTTCGGGTAGACCTCGTGCGTGTCGAGGCCCTCGGGCTCGATGAAGACCTGGTGCGACGTCTTGTCGGCGAACCGCACGACCTTGTCCTCGACGGACGGGCAGTAGCGCGGGCCGACGCCCTCGATCACGCCCGTGAACAACGGCGAGCGCTCCGTGCCCGCGCGGATCAGCTCGTGCGTGCGCTCGTTGGTGTGCGTGACGTGGCACGGAACCTGGCGGGGGTGTTCGCCGCGCAGGCCCAGGTACGAAAACACGGGCGTCGGCTCGTCGCCGGGTTGCACCACGAGCCCGGCGTAATCGATCGTGCGGCCGTCGATCCGCGGCGGGGTTCCCGTCTTGAGACGTCCGACGCGCAGTGGCAGCTCGCGCAGGCGCGCAGCCAGCCGGTTCGACGGCGGGTCGCCCGCACGACCGCCCGGCGACTGCTCCAGACCGACGTGGATCTTGCCGGCCAGGAACGTGCCGACCGTCAGCACGACGGCGGGCGCCTCGAACTCGAGCCCGACCGCCGTGACGATGCCCGCCACGCGACCGTGCTCGAGCCGCAGGTCCGCAACCTCGGCCTGGAACAGCGAGAGGTTCGGCTGGTCCTCGACGATCGCCCGAATCGCCTTGCGGTACAGCGTCCGGTCGGCCTGCGCCCGCGTCGCGCGGACCGCCGGGCCCTTGCTGGCGTTCAAGGTCCGGAACTGGATTCCGGCCCGATCGGTGGCGCGGGCCATCGCCCCGCCCAGCGCGTCGATTTCCTTGACCAGGTGGCCCTTGCCGATGCCGCCGATCGCCGGATTGCAGCTCATCTGGCCGAGCGCCTCGATGCTCTGCGTCACCAGCAAGGTGCGGCTGCCCATCCGGGCCGCGGCCAGCGCGGCCTCGGTGCCGGCGTGACCGCCGCCCACCACGATGACGTCGAACGATTCGGTGAAGCGCATGCGGGTCAGGTCGAGTGGTCGAGCAGGTTGAATCGACGCGTCGGCTCGAAGCCGGGCGCGGATCCTGCCAGCGCGCGTCGAAACGCGGCAAGACGCAGCCTCACGAACCGCCGCGCCTGCCGCTCATACCGGTTTTCCCAATAGCCGTGGCGCCACCACTCGGCCAGGTAGTCCCGGAGGTTCATCCGGCCACGGTTCCATTGGCGCAGCACGTGGAAATATTCGTGGAGCATCAGCTCGGGATCGGCGAAGAATTCCTCGAGCGAGCCGCGCAGGTAGATCGCGTTGCGACGCGTCGTGGCGCGCGCCCGGCCGTGCAGCCGTGCGAACAGCGAGTGCTCGCGCAACACGACGTCGTCGACCGAGTCGCCGAATAGTTCCTCGAGCGCCCGCCGCAGCTCGGCCGGCATCCGGTCACGCGTTCGCATCGGCCGTCAGGTCGCGCGGGGATCGTCGGGCGGGCTTCCTGACCTTGCGCGTGCGCCGGGCGCCGGCCTGCCTGGTCGCGGGCGCCTTTTTCTTCTTGTGCTTGACCCGCGCCGGACGCACGACCTCGTCGTCGATCGCACTATCGGACTCGGCGTCTGCCGCGACCTCGCCTGCGTCGAGCATGAACGCGGCCTCGCGCAGCGCCGCTTCTTTCATCTGGTCGAAGCTCGCGCGCAGGCAGTCGGCGAAGAACGCCGGGTCGGGCAGCATGTCGCGGCACGACACGGCACAGATCCACATGTTGCCCGCGTAGCTGAATCCCGTGACGTTGAGGCCCATGCCGTCGATGGCGATGCTGATCGGCACGTAATTCACGAGCTGCGCGCCGGCCATGTAGAGTGGAACGTCCGGGCCGCGCACGTTCGAGACGACCAGGCCGATGCGCGGGACCTGCGCGTTGCGCATCAGCGGGTCGGCAATGACGCTCGGCAGGCTTTCCAGCAGGTCGCGCGCGATTTCCTTGCCGATCGCGTCGGTCACGCGCTTCGATTTCTCGGCCGAGTCCACGACCGCGCGCAGGCGATCGAGCGCGTCCTCGATCTCGGTGTGCACGGTCATCAGCGTGAAGCCGACCTGGTTGCCGCGGTCGCCGCCCTTCTCGGGGCCGCGCAGCGTCATCGGCACCATCGCGACCATCGAGGCTTCGGGCAACTCGTTCTTGTCGGACAGGTACGCGCGCAGTGCACCGCCGACGATGCAGAGGAACTGGTCGTTGATGGTCGCCCGCGGCACCTGCTGCCGGATCTTGCGGAACTCCGCGAGCGGCAACGAGACGGCCTCGAACACACGGTGCGCGCTGACGTCGCCGCTGAAGCGCGTCTGCGGCGGCATGCGCGGCAGCAGCGAGCTGATGTCGCCCGACAACAGCGACCGCACGTTGCCCAGGAAGTTGCCCTCGCCTTCGCGACGGAGCTTCGTGAGCGCCTCGCCGCCGAGCGACACGACCTTGCGCGTCATGTCGAGCGAGAACCGGGCCATCGTGGGGACTCGCTGAACGCCGTGAATCAGGGCGCGCGAATAGAGCTCGATCAGCGTCGGGTCGCGGTCCGCGTGGAAGACGCCCGCGGCGTTGCGCCCCTCCTCCTCGAAGTCGACCGGTTCGGGCGACAGCGAGTGCAGCGCCTTCATGAGCTCGGTGCCCGATTCGCCGTCGATGATCGCGTGGTGCAGCTTCGTGTACAGCGCGAAGCTGCCGGGCGGCACGCCGTGCACGTTGTGCAGGCCTTCGATGATGTAGGCCTCCCACAGCGGCTTGCTGCGGTCGAGCGGGCGCGAGTGCAGTCGCGCGACCTGGATGCAGAGCTGGCGCCAGTCGCCCGGGTGTGGCAGCGCGATGTGACGCACGTGGAACTCGACGTCGATGGTCGGCGATTCGATCCAGTACGGCCGGTCGAGCGACAGCGGCAGCGACACGAGCCGGCGGCGGAACTGCGGAAACTGCGCGACGCGGGTCGCGAAGAAGCGCAGCACGTCCTTGAAGCGGACGCCGCCGTCCGGTGCCGTCGACGGGTCGTAGACCGAGAGCGACGCGACGTGCATGAACTGGTTGCCGCGCTCGAACTGCAGGAACATCGAATCCGCGCCGGAGAGCTGTTTCATGACCCGAACCTCGATCCGTCGATGCGGCGCGGCAGGGCCGCGCGCCGGGTCGACAATCATAGCGGAGCAGGGCTGCTACTTGCCGATGCAAAAGCTCGAGAAGATCCTCCCGAGCAGGTCGTCGCTCGAGACCTCGCCCGTGATCTCCCCGAGCGCGCATTGCGCATCGCGCAACTCCTGCGCCACGAGCTCGCCCGCGTGGCGTTCGGCCAGCAGGCGGTGGGCCGTCTCGACGTGAGCCCGGGCCCGGCGCAGGGCGTCGAGTTGCCGGGTGCGGGCGGACAGCGCCCCCTCCGCCGCAGGATGGAAGCCGACGCAGTCCTTCAGGTGCTGGCGCAGCGTGTCGAGTCCCGCGCCCGTCGCCGCACAGACGTACACCCGGGCCGAACCGTCCGCGCCCGTGTCCAGCCGGGCCGACTCCCCACTGCGGTCGATCTTGTTGAAGACGAGGGTTCGGGGCACATCGGCCGGCAGCCGGGCAAGGTCGGCATCGATGCCGCGGACGGCCTCGGTGTCCGCCGAGTCGACGACGAACAGCACGCGGTCGGCCCGGGCGATCTCAGCATGGGCGCGTCGGATGCCCTCCACCTCGACCGTGTCCTGCGGCTCGCGCAGGCCGGCCGTGTCCAGCACGTGCAGCGGCAGGCCGTCGATCGAAATCCGTTCGCGCAACACGTCGCGCGTCGTGCCGGGAATCGCGGTGACGATGGCCGCCTCGTAGCCCGCCAGCCGGTTGAGCAGGCTCGACTTGCCCGCGTTCGGGCGCCCGGCGATCACGACCGTGAGCCCATCCCTGAGCAGGGCCCCTTGCCGCGCCGTCTCGGCGAGTTCGCCGAAGCGTCGTCGCAGGTCGTCCATCCGCGCGCCGAGCGCGCGATCGGCGAGGAAGTCGATTTCTTCTTCCGGAAAGTCGATCGCGGCCTCGATCCACATGCGCAGCTCCAGCGCACGCTCGGAAAGTTCGTGGACCTGGCGCGAGAACTCGCCCTGCAGCGAGCGCAACGCCGCGCGCGCCGCCTGCGCCGAACCGCTGTCGATCAGGTCCGCGATCGCCTCGGCCTGGGCGAGGTCGAGCTTGTCGTTGAGGAACGCGCGCTGCGTGAACTCGCCCGCGGTCGCGAGTCGCGCGCCCAGGCCGAGCAGGCGCCGCAGCAACAGGTCCATGACCACGGGACCGCCGTGACCGTGCAGTTCGAGCACGTCCTCGCCCGTATAGGAATGTGGCGCCGGGAAGTACAGCGCGAGCCCCTGGTCGATCGGGGCGCCCGCCTCGTCCGTGAAGGCGTGCAACCCGGCGCGACGCGGTTCGGGCACGCGACCGAGCAAGGCCGCGGCGATCGCCGTCACGCCGGGCCCCGAGACACGCACGATGCCCACGCCACCGCGTCCGGGTGCGGTCGAGATGGCTGCGATCGTGTCCGTGCCCGGTTGCATGGGAACTCGAGGTTCGGGCCGCGGTGGACGGCGGCCTACCGGGGGTCCGATCCCATTTAGTCGGCCGGGCGGCTGCCGCGCTTCTTCGCCTCGATCTCGACCACGCGGTTGATGTTCCACTGCTGCGCGATCGAGAGCAGCGTGTTGGTGAGCCAGTAGAGCACGAGCCCCGCCGGGAACCACGCCATCATCACCGTCATGATGATCGGCATCAGCGCGAAGATCTTGGCCTGCATCGGATCGGGCGGCGCCGGGTTCAGCTTGAACTGCCCGAACATCGCCACGCCCATCAGGATCGGCAGCACGAAGAACGGATCCTTCGACGAGAGGTCCTGGATCCAGCCCATGAACGGCGCCTGGCGCATCTCGACGCTCTCGAGCAACACCCAGTAGAACGCGAGGAACACCGGGATCTGCACCAGGATCGGCAGGCAGCCGGCGACCGGGTTGATCTTCTCGCGCTTGTACAGCTCCATCATCTGCTTCGCGAGCTGTTCGCGATCGTCCTTGTAGCGCTCCTGGATGCTCTTGATGCGCGGCGCGATCGTGCGCATCTTGGCCATCGAGCGGCCGCTGGTCTCGGTGAGCTTGTAGAACAGCAGCTTGAGCAGGACCGTGACGACGATGATCGCGACGCCCCAGTTCTGCACGAACCTGTACACCTGGCGCAGCAGCCAGAACAGCGGCTCGGCCAGGATCGTGAGCTTGCCGTAGTCGACCGTGCGCTCGAGTTTCGGCCCGACCTGCTTCAGCTGGTCCTGCAGCTTCGGGCCGACGAACAGTTTTTCACTGAAACGCGCACTCGCGCCGGCGGGCACGCTCTTTAGCGGGCCGCGGTAGCTGAGCAGCGAGTGTCCCTGTTGCTGCTGCAGCGCGAGGTCGTAGGTCTCGTCCTTCGGCGGCACCGCGGCCGAGACGAAGTGGTGCTGCATCTCCGCGATCCAGCCGTTGGAGAACGACGTTCGCAGCGCCAGGTCGTCCTCGTCGTCGACGTCGAGCTTGCGGTACTTCTGCCCGTCGTAGATCGCCGGGCCGCGAAACGCGTAGCTCTCGACGTCGAACATCGAGCGCTCCTGCGGGTAGATGTGCCGCACGAACTGCAGGTAGGACGCGGCCTTCCAGTCGGCCGTCGACGCATTCTGCACGTCGTAGACGACGTCGACGTCGTAGCGACCCGGCCGGAAGACATAGGTCTTCATGACGGTGAGGCCCTGGCCGTCCGTCCACGTGAGCGGCACGCGCAATTCCTGATCGCCCCGGGCGAGCCGGTACTCGTTGCGTGGGGTCGTGAACGTCGCGAGGTGCGTGGGCTCGGCGCGTCCGTCCGCGGCACGCAAGCCGCTGCGCACGACACCGAAGGTCGCCTCGTCCGTCGTGAGCAGGCGCACGGGCGGACTGCCCGGTTTCTTGTCCTTCGGATAGCGCGGCAGGTCGGCGCGCAGCAAGTCGCCGCCCTGCAGGCTGATGTCGAGGTCGAGCACGTCGGTGACGACGCGGACCTTCGGCGCACCGGCATTCACCGCGGCGGTGCCCGGTGCGACCGCAGGCTCCGTTGCGGTGGCCGGCGGCGCCGTCGGCTCGTTCGAGGGGAGCGCGGGCAACTCACTCGCCGCCGGCCCCCCAACTGCAACGGCGTCGGTCGCTGGCGGCGTGGTCGTGCTCGTCGCGGCGGGCTGCGCACGCTGTGCGTGATCGCGGTCCCACTGGATGATGTTCATCCAGACGAGCAGCGCGAGGGCGATCCAGAGGTAAATGCGCGGGTTGTCCATGGCTCGATCGATCGTGTCAGTTCATTGTTGCGGGCGTGGACGGGTTGCGTGCGGCGTCAGGCACGGGGTCGTAACCACCCGGGTTCCAGGGGTGGCAACGGCCGATCCGCCGCGCCGCGAGCCACGACCCGCGCAGCGCGCCGTGGCGTCGAATGGCTTCCTGTGCATAGCAGGAGCAAGTGGGATGAAAGCGGCAGTTCGGCCCCAGCAGCGGGCTCACGCACCACCGATAGAGATTGATGATTCCGATCAGGAGCGCGCGCATCGTCGCACGATCCTATCCCAGTGCGCCGCGAGGCTCGCGCGGATCGCATCGTTGCCGGCCCGGGCGGCGGCACCGCGCGCGTTGATGACGACGTCCACGGGCGGCAGGTCCTGCTGGCGGTGACGAAACGATTCGCGAACGAGGCGCTTGAGCCGATTGCGCTGGACCGCGTTCCCGGCGGCCTTTACGCCGACCGCAAGCCCGAGGCGCGCGCAACCCGCGTCGTTGGCACGCGTGATGACCAGGAACAGCGCATCGGACGTGCGCTGACCCAGGCGGTGGACGGCATCGAACTGGGGCTTGTCGGTCAGTCGGCTCGCGCGCGGGAAGCAGCGCGACGCGGACGACGGGTCATCGCTGTGGCGCGTGGGAACGATCAGACCGCGAGGCGCTTGCGGCCCTTCGCGCGACGACGGCTCAGGACCAGACGGCCGCCCTTGGTGGCCATGCGCGCGCGGAAACCGTGGACGCGTTTGCGGTGCAGGTTGCTGGGCTGGAAGGGGCGCTTCATGTTCGGCTCCGTTGTGCCACCGGATGGCGACAAACAAGACCAGAAACAACAACATGCACTGGTCGTAAAAGGGGGCGAAAGAATACGCACCGCACTGCTGCGCGTCAACCGCAACGCCAGATATCCACAGGCGAGGGGCCGGTATACACTCCCGGCCCCCTTTCGTTCGTTCGAGCTTTCGAGCACGTCGCAGGTCCGCCGGTCGTGGAGATTTCGCTCTGGCATCAATGCCTCCGTCGCCTGGAGGCCGAACTCCCCGAACAGGCGTTCAACACCTGGGTCCGCCCCTTGCAGGCGGTCGAGGACGGCGGTCGGCTGCGCTTGCTGGCGCCAAACCGGTACGTGGTGGACTGGATCAACCAGAACTGCGTGTCCCGGATCGGCGAACTGGTCGACGAACTGGTGCCGGCGCCGGCGCCGCAGGTCGTGGTCGAGATCGGTTCGAGGCGTCCCCTGCCCAGCCCTGCCCCGCTGCTGGACGGCATCGGCGTGCCGTCGCAGCCGCGTGCCCGACACGGTTCGCACGCGCCGACCGTCCCGGGCGGCGCCATCGGTGGCGCCGCGGCGGCACGGCGTCCGCTGGCCGACCCGCTGCCGCAGTTCGGCGGCCGCCTGAACCCCGACTTCACGTTCGCGAACTTCGTCGAAGGCAAGAGCAACCAGCTCGCGCGAGCCGCAGCCGTGCAGGTCGCCGAGAATCCAGGGCGTGCCTACAACCCGCTGTTCATCTACGGCGGCGTCGGTCTCGGCAAGACGCACCTGATGCACGCGATCGGCAACCAGATCCGCACGCGGAACCGTGAGGCGCGCGTCGCGTACGTGCATTCGGAGCGATTCGTCGGCGACATGGTGCGCGCGCTGCAGCACAACACCATCAACGAGTTCAAGCAGGCGTATCGCACGCTCGACGCGCTGTTGATCGACGACATCCAGTTCTTCGCCGGCAAGGAACGTTCGCAGGAAGAGTTCTTCCACACGTTCAACGCGCTGCTGGAGGGCCAGCAGCAGGTGATCCTGACCTGCGACCGTTACCCGAAGGAAGTCGAAGGCCTCGAGGAACGATTGAAGTCGCGCTTCGGCTGGGGGCTCACGGTCGCGATTGAGCCGCCCGAGCTCGAGACCTGTGTCGCGATCCTCATGAGCAAGGCCTCGCAGGGCGGCGTCGAGTTGCCGGAAGAAGTCGCGTTCTTCGTCGCGAAGCGCATCCGCTCGAACGTGCGCGAACTCGAGGGCGCGATGCGCCGCGTGATCGCGAATTCGCAATTCACGGGAAGGCCGATCACGCTGGATTTTGCGAAGGAAGCGCTCAAGGACCTGCTGGCGCTGCAGGAGCGCCTGGTCACGATCGAGAACATCCAGAAGACGGTGGCGGAGTACTACAAGATCCGCGTCGCGGACCTGCTTTCGCGCCGTCGCAGCCGCTCGATCACGCGCCCGCGGCAGATGGCGATGGCGCTGTCCAAGGAGCTCACGAATCACAGCCTGCCGGAAATCGGCGACGCGTTCGGCGGACGCGACCACACGACGGTGCTGCACGCATGCCGCGTCGTGAAGGAGTTGCGCGACTCGCAGCAGCGTCTCAACGAGGACTATTCGAACCTGTTGAGAACCCTTGCGGGTTGAGTGGAGCAAGCTGTGGATGAAAGTGCGGGCACTTTGCTCCACATTTCCTCCACAGGCTGCGGACAGGCGGCGCAGGTGTTCAGGGGTGTGTTGCGGGTGCCCGCAACTGCGCGCCGTCGCAGGGGAATCGGATGTTTTGCACAGACTGACGCTGTGCTAAAAGTCATAACAACAGAATTCTTAAATAAAAGATCTGAGATCAAAGAAGATGAAGATCATCGCGAAGCGCGAATCGATTCTGAGCCCGCTGCAGGCCGTCATCGGCGTCGTCGAACGCAAGCAGACGATGCCGATCCTCGCGAACGTGCTGCTGGCGGCGAAGGGCGGCAAGCTGTCGATCACGGCGACGGATCTCGAGGTCGAGCTCGTCGCGACCTCGGACGTGGACGTGCAGCGCGGCGGTGAGATCACGATTCCTGGACGCAAGCTGCTCGACATTTGCCGCGCGTTGCCCGAGGGCACGGAGATTACCCTCACGCTCGAAGGCGAACGGATGCTCGTTCGCGCCCGCAAGAGCCGGTTCACGCTCTCGACGCTGCCCGCCGCCGAGTTTCCGACGGTCGACGAGATCAACGCCGAGCAGACGCTCGAGTTGCCGCAGAAGGACTTCAAGCGCCTGCTGGAGAAGACCCACTTTTCGATGGCGCAGCAGGACGTGCGGTATTACCTCAACGGTCTGATGCTGGAAACGTCGGCGAAAATGCTGCGAGCGGTCGCGACTGACGGGCATCGTCTGGCTTTGTGCGAAAT
>DASUYI010000320.1:0-6042 GCA_036377475.1 Steroidobacteraceae bacterium
TTCAGCACGAGCGCGTCCTCGCGCCCGTCGACGGCCTGGTAATAACCGCGCCGACGCCCGACCTCGACGAAACCGACCGACTGGTACAGCGCGATCGCGTACAGGTTCGACGGCCGCACCTCCAGGAACACGTCCCGCATGCCGGCCTGGTTCGCACGCTCGATCAGCAGCATCAGCATCTGCCGCCCGATGCTGCGCCCGCGCAGCTTGGGGCCGACGCAGATGTTGAGGACGTGGGCCTCTCCCGCCCCCATCGCGACGATGCCATAGGCGACGATCTCGCCGTCGCACTCGGCGACCCGGCACAGGTAGCCGACCCGCAGGCAGTCGCGGAAGATCCCTTCGCTCCAGGGAAACTGGTACGAGGCGCGCTCGACGGCGCCCACCGCCGCGACGTCGAACGGCGACATGGCGCGAAAGCGTACGAGCCGCTGCGGGTGCGGCAGGTTCCGCTCGACCTCGGCAGTGCTCATGCCGGGCCTGCCTCGGCGCGTTCGCGTTCGCGCTCGAGTCGTGTGAACAGCTGCCGCGCGTGCAGCAGGTCCTGCCAGGCCTTGCGCTTTTCACCCGGGCTGCGCAACAGGTACGCCGGGTGGTAGGTGACGACCAGCGGCCAGCTCTTCGCGCCGAACGAGTGGACCTTGCCGCGCAGCTTGGCGATCGGTGTCTCGGTCGCGAGCAGGTCCTGGGCCGCGATGCGGCCGACCGCGATCACCAGCGTCGGCGCGACGAGTTCGACCTGCCGCTCGAGGAAGCGGCGACAGCTCGCGGCCTCGGCGGGTTTGGGATCGCGGTTGCCCGGCGGGCGACACTTGAGGATGTTCGCGATGAACACGTCCTCACGGCGCATGCCGAGCGCGCGGATCATGGCGTTGAGCAACTGTCCCGCGCGACCCACGAACGGCTCACCCTGGCGGTCTTCCTCCTGCCCCGGCGCCTCGCCGATGAACATCCAGCGCGCGCGGGGGTTGCCGACGCCGAAGACCGTCTGCGTCCGCGTCTGGTGCAATTCGCAGCGCCGGCACGCGACGACGGCGGCGCGCAGTTCCTCCCAGCCGTACCGTCCGGTGTCGTCCGCGATCGGTGCGTCGAATGCCTGATCCACGACCTGCGGAAGGGGCCGGGGGGAATCGGCGCGCACCGACTCGGCGTCCGGCGCTGCGTCCGCGACGAGCGCGCCGGCTGCATCACGGGGGACGTACACGTCCACGCCCAGTGCATGCAGGTACGCCACTTGCCGTGCGTCTGGCATCGGCCCCGTCTCAGGCGCCGGTGTCGGCCGGTCGCGGCGGCCCGCGACGGCCGCGGCGCAGCCTGCGAAAGGCCCAGAGCACCGGACCGGAGGACGCATAGAGCGCGAACAGCGCAAACAGCATCTCCGGGGGACTCGAGCCCACGAGCACGAACCCGAGCGGCAGCAGCACGATGAAAGCCACCGGAATGCGCATCTTCGGGTCGAGGTCCTTGCCGCTCAGGTACGTGAAGCGGCTCACCATGAGGCTGCCCGCGACCATCGCGACCACGAACGCGAGGATCAGGGCGCGCAGGCCTTCACGCTGCAGGTCGGCGAGCGTCCAGACGAAGCCCGCGAGCAGCGCGGCGCCGGACGGGCTCGGCAGGCCCTCGAAAAAACGCTTGTCGGAGGTGGCGGCCCGCGAGTTGAAGCGGGCGAGCCGGATCCCCGCGCAGGCGGCATAGAAAAACGTGGCGAGCCAGCCGAGCCGGTACCAGACCTCGCCGTATTCGGCGATCCGCGCGACGCCCCACATGTACGCCACGACCGCGGGCGCGATGCCGAACGCGACCATGTCCGAAAGGCTGTCGAACTCCTTGCCGAACTCGCTCTGCGTGTTGGTCCAGCGCGCGATGCGTCCGTCGAGCCCGTCGCACACCATGGCGATGAAGATCGCGATGCCGGCGCGGTCGAAGTTGCCGTCGGTCGCAGCGACGATCGCGTAGAACCCCGAGAACATGACCGCGGTCGTGAACAGGTTCGGCAACAGGTAGACGCCGCGGCTGCGCGGACGGGAAGGCACCGCGTCCGTGTCGGGAGTTGGCATCGTCATGAGTGGCGCCACCTGGCGTCGTGATCTGGGGCGCGTCCATCATAGGTACGCGCCGCCCGCGGCACAACGCAACCGCGCGCGCGTCGCGCGGGCGACCCGGTGCGCTCTGCTACCATACGCGCGCTTTTTTTGCCTCCCGGACGCGTGATGCGACTCTCCAGCTACCCGATCAACACCCTGCGTGACGTTCCTGCCGATGCGGAGGTCGTGAGCCACCGGCTCATGCTCCGCGCGAGCCTGATCCGGCGGCTCGCCGCGGGCCTGTACACATGGCTGCCCCTGGGCCTGCGCGTGCTGCGCAAGGTCGAGCAGATCGTTCGCGAGGAGATGGACCGGGCCGGCGCGCTCGAGGTGCTGATGCCGACCCTGCAGCCGGCCGAGCTGTGGGTCGAGTCCGGGCGCTGGGACAAGTTCGGTCCCGAGCTGCTGCGGATCACGGACCGCAACGACCGGCCGTTCTGCTACGGCCCGACGCACGAGGAAGTCATCACGGACATCGCGCGGCGGGAGCTCAAGAGCTATCGCCAGTTGCCGGTCAATTTCTACCAGATCCAGACCAAGTTCCGCGACGAGATCCGCCCGCGCTTCGGCGTGATGCGCGCGCGGGAGTTCACGATGAAGGACGCATATTCGTTCCACCTCGACGAGGCGTCGCTCGAGCAAGGCTACCAGGCGATGTACCGCGCGTATTCGCGCATCTTCGAACGCATGCATCTGCGGTTCCGGGCCGTGCGTGCGGACACGGGCAGCATCGGCGGCAGCGCGTCGCAGGAGTTTCACGTGCTCGCCGAGTCGGGCGAGGACGCGATCGTGTTCTCCGACGGCGACGATTACGCGGCCAACCTCGAGATGGCGGAAGCGGTCGCGCCGGCGAGCCCGCGCGGTGCAGCCACGGCCGAGTTGCGGAAGGTTGCGACACCGGACACGAAGACGATCGAGGCGCTCACGAAGTTCCTCGGCGTCGACGCCGACCGCTGTCTCAAGACGCTGTTCGTCGCCGGCACCGACGAGAAGGCCGTGGCGATGGTCGTCCGCGGCGACCACGAACTGAATGCCGTGAAGGCACAGAAACTGCCGGGCGTGGCGTCTCCGCTGCGAATGGCCACGACCGCGCAGATTGCGGGCGCAACGGGCGCCGAAGCGGGCTACCTGGGCCCGGTTGGCCTGCGGTGCAAGGTCTACGTCGACCGCGCCGCCGCCCGGCTCGCCGATTTCGTCTGCGGCGCGAACGAGCGCGACGCGCACTTCACCGGCGTCAACTGGGGGCGCGACTTGCCTGAGGGCGAGGTCGTCGACATCCGCAACGCGGTGGCGGGCGACC
Organism: Steroidobacteraceae bacterium; assembly: GCA_036377475.1. Lineage (GTDB taxonomy): Bacteria > Pseudomonadota > Gammaproteobacteria > Steroidobacterales > Steroidobacteraceae > RPQJ01. Next base: position 3,388 of record DASUYI010000320.1, read on the forward strand.
CGAGCCCCACGGGCCGCGGCACGCTGCGCATCGCCCGCGGCATCGAGGTCGGCCACATCTTCCAGCTCGGCCGCAAGTACAGCGAAGCGATGGGCGCGACCGTGCTCGACGAGCAGGGCAAGTCGGTCGCGACGTTCATGGGGTGCTATGGCATCGGTGTGACGCGCATCGTGGCGGCCGCGATCGAACAGAACCACGATGAGCGCGGCATCGTGTGGCCGGAACCCATCGCCCCGTTCGACGTGTCGCTGATCCCGATCAACCTGCAGAAGTCCGAGCGCGTGCGCGAGACGGCCGAGCGGCTCTACGCGGAGTTGCAGGCCGCGGGGCTCGATGTTCTTTTCGACGACCGCGATGCGCGGCCCGGCGTGAAGTTCGCCGACGACGAGCTCGTCGGCATTCCGCATCGCGTCGTCGTCGGCGACAAGGGTCTCGAACGCGGCGTGCTCGAATACAAGCGTCGTCGCGACGGGCACGCGGCCGAGGTGCCGGTCGCCGAGGTCGTCGCGTTCGTGAAGTCGATGCGGAGCGGAAGTGTCTAGTGTCTAGTGTTCAGTGATGAATCGGATGCGCGCGCGCTGGGTTGTCCTCGTCACGACGCTGGTGGCGTTGCCGTGGTCCATAGCCCGGGCGGATCGGCAGATGGACCCGGAACTGCGCGGCGTGATCGCTGCCGTGATCGAACCGACCCGGTGCTTCGACGACAAGTATGAGCGCGCCGTCTGGTTCGCGACGATGGAGCCGCGGCTCACGCGCTACGTGGCCAACACGAAGGAACGCCAGCAGATCCTCGACGCCGTGCACTGCGAGGCGCGCCGCGTCGGCATCCCGGCCGAACTCGTGCTCGCCGTGATGGACGTCGAGAGCCGCTTCGATCGATTCGCCGTGTCCTCGGCCGGTGCGATCGGGCTGATGCAGGTGATGCCCTTCTGGCCGCGCGAACTCGGCATGACCAACGACCAGCTCGTGCGGATCGCCGACAACGTGCGCATGGGCACGACCATCCTCGGCTACTACCTGCGCAAGGAGCGCGGCAATTATCAGCGCGCACTGCAGCGCTACAACGGCAGCCTCGGCCGGCCGACCTATTCCGACACGGTGCTCGACCGGTTCGTCTCGCGCTGGCGCGTCGAGGAGTGAGAGGTCTCAGTCAGTCCGGAAAACGGCGGGCCACGGCGCGACGCTGTCGGCTGGCAGGTCCTCGATGTCGACCGACGTGACGCTGGCCGCCGGCGGTCCCTGCCACAGCCACTGGCACAGCGCGTCGACAGCTTCCGGAGGACCACAGGCGAGCACCTCGACGCGACCGTCGGCGAGGTTGCGCGCGTGGCCCGTGACGCCGAGCGCCTGGGCGCGCTGGCGGGCGCTCGCGCGATAGAACACGCCCTGGACGCGTCCCCCGACGAAACAGCGACGTGCGATCAAGGGGACGAGGGTTTGCCGGCGGATTCCGCCACGCGACGGGCCTCGACGGCCTTGGCACGCGCCAGTTCGGCTTCGTCGCGCGCGGTGCGGTATTCGCCTTGCCGCAGGTGCGATTCCGCGTCCCGCAGCGCCTGTCGCGCCTCCGCCATCAGGGCGGGCGCGAGCGTCACGGCCCCCGCTTTTTCCGCCGCGCGCACGGCCTGGCGGGCGTTGCTCATCTCCTGCACGGGCGCGCCGGCGCACCCGGTCACCGCGATCGCGCAAAGCATCAGCAGCAGCCAGGCAGCAAACGAACGCGTCCGACGCTGGGGGGTCGACAAAGCGGCATCCGGGCAACAGGCCTCGAACGACCGTAACAAGCGCACCCTGTACCGTCAAGGCTCGCCGCCCTAGAATCCGCGCGCCGCGCGCGGCTCCTGGTGCGCCGCGTCCTGTCCTTACCGAGCGGTGCCCGTACGATGACCGAGATCCTGGTGCTCTTCTACTCGCGCCACGGCACGACTGCGGAACTGGCGCGTCACATCGTGCGCGGGGTGGAGTCGGTCCCGGGCGTGACGGCGCGACTTCGCACCGTACCCCCGGTGGCGCCCACGACGACGGCGAGCGAGCCTGCGGTGCCTGCTTCCGGGCCGCCCTACGCCACTCACCAGGACCTCGTCGAGTGCGCCGGCCTCGCGCTCGGCAGTCCAACGCGGTTCGGCAACATGGCGGCGCCGCTCAAGCACTTCCTCGACGGCACCGGTTCGCTCTGGATCAACGGCACGCTCGATCGCAAGCCTGCAGCCGTTTTCACGTCGACCTCCTCGATGCACGGCGGCCAGGAGTCGACGCTGCTGTCGATGATGCTGCCGCTCCTGCACCATGGGATGTACCTGGTTGGCCTGCCCTACACGGCACCCGCGCTCAACCGCACGCGCACCGGCGGCTCACCGTACGGCGCGAGCCACCTCGCGGCCGAAGGCACGAGCACGCCGCGCCTCAGCGACGACGAGCGCGAGCTCGCGCAGTTGCTCGGCCGCCGGCTCGCGGAGCTGGCCGCCGCGGCGCGCGCCGTGCGCGATGCCTGAACTCGCCGCACCGCGAACAGCGATGCCGCGTGCAGAGCGCGCCCGTGCAGTCGCGCTGGTCCTGCTCGCGGCGCTGGCGTCGGACGTCGTCCTCGTGCTGCTCCGGGCCGCGGCGGGCGTCGTTTCACTCGCGCTGCTGGCGCTGCTCCTGTTCGTGCCGCTC
>DASUYI010000321.1:0-27405 GCA_036377475.1 Steroidobacteraceae bacterium
TGGCTTTTAGGCGGCACCGCGGTGAGCCACTTACCCAGTCGATTCTCGGAATACACACGGTAGAAGACTTTTTCAGAGGTCTGAACAAATCTTCGCTTAACTCCTGCAGTGGAAGCGAGCTTACTTATGGCAGCTACCGGCCCGCGAAGCGCGTAGCACGGTTTCGCGACCTCACACGCCGTCAGGCTGAGGATCACGACGGCGTGTCCGTACTCCCCTCGTCGAACCGCCTCGTACGCATCCTGGGCCCCGTGGACCGGTGACAGGATCAAGACGTCGATCGTGTTCAGCCCGAGGTCGACGAAGAATCGTTCGAGATTCTCCTGTGCGTAAGGATCCTCGGCCGAGGCGTTGACCCAGGACGATGTGCCCGGGCCACCGCCGACGCCCGGGACGCCCGCATGAAGGATCAGGCCGGAGCAGGTCGGGGAGAAGGTGCCCGGCCCGCAGATTTCCACGCCGCCCTGCGCTGAAGGACCTGGAGTCGCGGTCGCACCGGGTTGCCAGTCGTCGCCGCTGCCACCGAACAGGAAGTTCAGACCGGTCCTCACCACGCCTACGAAGATCCCCACGCACGCGCCCACGCACCCGTCCGCGAGGAGCCCTGTCGGATCGGTTGTGGCGAGCGGCCGGTTGCCGGCATAGGCGAACGGATTCGAGGACTGGCTGTCGGTGAGATCGCCGATGACAGGGTCGACCGACAGGAAACGACCGAGCGCCGTGTCATAGACTCGCCCGCCCATGTGCGCCAGCCCTACGTTGTCGAGCATCTCGTGCCCGGTGAAGCCTTGCCGAGTGGCGTTGGCGATGCCCACCCAGTCCGGGTACGTGGTCGAACGCCAGTCGCTGCCACGTCGTGCTCCGTACGTTCCGAAGCTCAGCCTGGCGTAGAGCGCACCGCTGCCGTCCAGGAGCGTGTCACTGCTGGCGAGGTGGTCGGGAAGCACGTACGTCGTCTGCGTCTTGCCATCGGAACCGCGTGAGATCACGACCGTCGATCCGCCGGGCGTTGGCACGTAGTGACGCCAGTAGGTGAAGCCCGTCGAGGTGGTCGATTCTTTCTCCAGTAGTCCGCCGACGTAGTGCGTGGTCTCCGTGCCGTTCGGATAGGAGGCGACCTGGCGCCAGCGCTCATGGTCGGGCCCGTAGGCAAGCTGCGCCTGGTAGCCCGCTTTGCGCACGATCGTGGGCAGGTTGAACGACGCCCACTGCTGCGCGAGTCCGCTGCGGCTCGCGAGGTTGCCATTGGCGTCGTAGGTGAATGATTCGGTGCCGGCCGACGTCGTCAGGTGTCGCCGCGATGCGTTGGCATACGCGTACGAACCGACGTCCGACTTGTAGCGGATGTTGCCGGCCTCATCGTAGTTGACGTTGAGTGTCGCAGTTCCGTCGAGAGTCGCACCGGAGACGCGGTTCACCGCGTCGATCGCGAACGTCTCCGTCCGGTTCTGGTTCGCGTCGCGACGCCGTCGCAGGTTGTTGGCCGCGTCCCACTCGTAGTGCAGGTTCTGGTGCGCCGCGGGGTCGACCGTCGTGCCGCTCGTGCGACTCCTCAGCCTTCCGGTGGCCTGGTCGTAGTCGGACGCCACGGCGGCCGCACCAGCCGCGAGCAATTCGAGCGTGGGCAGGCCGTCGTCACTGGTCCGCTCGAGCTTCCAGAGGGTGCGGGCCGGCGCCTGCGTGACGTCCTCGATCTGTACCGGCTCCCCGTAGCTGTAGCCGTACCGGATCGTCAGCCGCGCACCCGTGTGTCCCGCGGGAACGGGGCTGGGTGAGTACCTCAGCGTGTCGAGTTCGCCGATGCTGTTGTAACCGTAGTCGTACTGGTATGTCTGATCGGAAACGATTGCCCGCGCAGTCAAGCGTCCGGCGGCGTCGTACCCGTACGACTCGCCGTAGCCCAATCCGACCTTGGACGCGAGGCGACCAATATTCCTGGCCGACGCCGACGTGCCCCAGGTCCACGTGCTGGTGCCCTCCGGTTCCGTGCGCGAGACGAGACGACCGAGCAGGTCGTACGTGGCCTGGAACGTCTGGCCTTTCGCGTCCGTCCAACTGACCAGTTCGTTCAGTGAGTTGGGCGTGTACGTCCACAGGCCGGCCGTCGCATCGCTCCAACGGACGCGAAAACCGCGCGCGTTGTAGAGTCCCGACGACACGGCGCCGATCGGGTCCTCCATGCGCACGAGATTGCCGAGCGAGTCGTAGTCGTACCTGGTCGTGCCGCCACCCGGAGGATCGACGACACGTCGCAATCGTCCCGCGACGTCGTACGTGCGAGTGCTGGTGTGGCCGAGCGGATCCTTGACCGTGACCGTGCGGCCGGCGTAACCGAGCGCCGTCGACCGAACCAGGCTGCCGGCGCCGTCGTAGTCGTTCGATTCGGTGAGCCGACCGATCGCATCGTACGCGCTGGCCGTGTGGCCGTTCAGCACGCTCGAGTACGGCCGACTCACGTAGACCCGCCGACCGAGGGCGTCGTATCGATGCTCCACCTGCGTCCAGGTGCCCTCGGCACGCTGGTATTGATCGGACCGCAGGCGCTCGAGCCCGTCGAAATGCAGTTGCCGAGACCGCACGAGCGCCCCGTCCGCACCGATCCGGCTCGCATAGACGACGAACCTGAGATCGCTCGGCCCCCCGCACGACACGCTGCCGCACGACAGGTATGCCCAGGCCCAGCGGGTCTGGTCGGGCAGGACCTCCTGCGTGCGTCTCCCGTAATCGTCGTACGTCCAGCTCGTCACGAGCCCGTTCGGGTCGATCGCGCGAGTCGGAACGCCAAAATCGTACTGGTGCTCGTACCGCGAGGTCTGACCGAGGGCGTTGGTGACCGTCTCGGGCAACTGGCAGCGCGACCCATAGCCGAAGGTGGTGATGCGGGGCGACAGGGCCGCGCCACTCGCAGTCGCACCGACGACGCCGATCGAGTTCAGGTTGCCGCAGGCGTCGTAACCGTAGTCGGTGGTGACCTTCAATGATGGTGTGTTCGGCTCGAGGACCTGCCGCGTGACACGACACGACTGCGTGTCGGCGCTGAATGCGACCGTGCGCGTCATCGGCGTCTGGCCCGGCGCCGTGCTCGTCACCGTGCTCGAAGACGGCATTGCGATGCACCAGTTCGACGAAGCGTCGTTCACGTACGCATAGGTCGCGGTGCTGAGCCAGTTGCTGCCGGGGAACGGCGAGGTTGGGTCCTTGTCGGTCGTGCTGGACTGCACCTGCGTGGCATTGCCGTGCCCGTCCGCGTACATGTACGACGTCGTCGACTCGGTGACGAGCGTGCCGTTCAACGTGCCGCCCACCTCGTAGAGCCGATGCGTCGCAGTCGAGACATGCGGGAAGAACCGGCGCTGGAGGCCGCCCACGCCGAAGGATTGTTGCGCGAGGGTCGCTGACCAGAGCGATATCGGCGTCGTCCCGTCGCTCTGCAGCACCTCACGACCGATGTGCATCGACGTGAACGGGAACGTGCGCTCGACGTGGTCGACCGTCACGAATCCCGTCCGCTCGTCGACGACACGTTGCGAAGCGAACCCGAGGAACCCGCGTCCCTGCAGGTGCCGCCGGGCGCCCGCGTACGAGAACTGTTTCCGGTAAGAGCCGCCGGTGCCGTCGCTCGCGAGCAGCTCGCTGACGACGTACAGCGCCGCCTGGAAATCGGCCTCCGGAAAGCGGGCGCTCGATTCCCTGACGTGCTGACCGCGCGCGATCGAGACGTACGTTGGCCGGAACTGCAGGCCGAAGCCGTCGGTGACCTGGTTGAGCAGGTCGGGAGCGACCGCAGCACCTGCGTTCAGGCGGTACTTGAGTTTGTTGTCCGACGCGCGAACACCGAGGTCGACCAGACCGTCCCCGTCGGCGTCGTGTACGAACCAGGCGCTGCCGCTCGGGGCGACGATGTTGGTACCAAGCGGCGCGGCGGCCCCGTCGCCGGTCGAGGCGATCACCGTCCAGTCGTTGGTGTCGTAGTCGATGTAGAGCAGGTCGGTGCGACCGTCGCCGTTCCAGTCGGCCGGCATCACGGTGTACAACCCGTCGCCGGTGGCTCGGGTAGGCGCGGTCCCGATCTCGGTGAACGATCCTGCGCAGTCGGAGACGAGGACCTTGCGCAGTTGCATCACGTCGGAGCATCCGTCCGCGTTCCAGTCGCCGGTCACCACCATCGAATCGATCTCGAGCTGGCGCTCGCTGCCCGTCGTGAACGCTGCGCCGAATCCGTTCGAGAGCATCGGGCGCACGTAGTACCGGACGGCTCGATCGGCCTGGTTGGTGGTCAGGATCGCAAGGTCCGCGCGCCCGTCGCCGTTGATGTCAGGCGTGCGCGGGTTCTTCCACGACTTCAGGATGCGCGTGCTCGGGACCGACCAGACCGTCCGCGTGGAGGCTGCAAACCTCGCCGCAAGACTGCCCGCCACCGGCGCGGTGATGTTGCGGCGCACGATGACGGTCTTCGGCGACGTGTTCGTCACGCCGACCAGGTCCGCCAGGCCGTCCCCGTCGAAGTCGGCCGCCCCGTATTCGCCGCCGGGCACGAGCCCGGTGCTTGTGACGCCGAAGGCACCACCGACGTAACCCGCGACGTGCCAGGTGCCGGCCTGCTGGACCAGGAACTGCGTGCGGCCGTTGCCGACGAAATCGCCGGTGATGATCGTGCTCGTCGTACTCGTCGTGACGAGCCCGGTCGCATACGGCGACGCAAAACCGCTCGGCGTCGCCAGCAGGATGGACCACGACAGTTTGCCGCTGCCGGCGTTGACGGGGTACAGCAGGTCCGTGAGGCCGTCGCCATTGAAATCGGCTGTCACGGGCGGCTCGCTCGACGCGGCCGTCGCGCCGGCATCGCGGAGCATCTGCCAGCCCTGCGCGCCCGACTGGTACATCATCCGGGTGGGTCGGAAGCAACTCGTCGCCGCACACTCCTGCACGCTCGCGAGGCGGATGCGCCCGGTCGCGTACGAGGTGTCGTAGCCCAGGTGATAACTCTTGATCGGCGTCGCCGAGCCGTAGGCGTGGACCGAAATCGTGTCGAGCTTGTGCCGCTCGCGCAGCACGCTGCCGGCGCGGTAGCCGACCGGAACGTCGGTGGCGGGGCGTTCCGAATAGCCGAAGCGCACCTCGTAGAACGGGCCCTGGCCGGTGGCCGTGCTCGGGTACGCGATGTACGCGATCCGGTGGGTGCCGTCCGAGTAGCCCTCCGCCAGGCCGTAGTTGACGTAACTCAGCGAAATGCGATTGCCCGCGCCGGCACGGTCCCGGATGCTCGAGAGCGCCCACGTCCGAACCGTCGGATTCGCGGGGCCCGCGTGGATGCGGGCCAAGGGTGTGCCGCCGTATTCATGGATCAGGCCACGTCGCGTCCTGACCGTGAACGATTCAGGTCCGTTGCCCGCCACGCCGTTGGCGACGATCTGCGAGAACGTCTCGATCTCCGTGGCGTACACGGAACCGGGGGCGCCGTACACACCGCTGACGAGCTTGAGTTGCTGGCCGTCCAGGCAGAACCGGTCCGCCGAGGTGTTCGTCACGCCGCCCGCGACGCCGTCCTGGGCGACCGTGCGATGGCAGCGTGAGATGGACGAGAGGCCGGACAGTGACCAGCCGTGCCCCAGCGTGCCGTTGCCGGCGCGACTGTTGTAGACGAGCGCAAGGTCCAGTTCGACGTCGCCGACGCCCGGCGGCAGCCACAACGGGATGCGATAGGACGCGGCACCGGAGTGCGTGACGCCGAAGTTGCCGGGTGTACGACCTCCGGCGAGCGTGGCCGGGGCGCCGCTCGTCGCCTCGACTTCGTAGGCGGGCTCGGCCGCGTCCGGCGCGACCACGTCGTCCGCGAGCGTGATGCCGGTGCAGAACGTCAACGCCGCCGTGAACAGTCCGGTGCATGCGGCGGCGGCACGCGCCCTGGCGCCGCGCGTCCGTGCGGATGTGCGCATTCTCGTCTCCTCCGTAGGCTGCGGCCGGTGCCGCAGGCACGAAGGACACGATCACGCAACGCGACGACGCGCTGAACGCGAATATGCCGGAAGGTTGTGCAGTTTCAGTCGAGCGAAAATGCGGTCAGTCGTCGCCGTCGATCGACGGCAGTGCGGCGTAGAGCTGACGCACTTTCGTTCCGCGCAATTGGCGCGTCGGCTCCGTCGTCGAATCGTCGCGACCCGCCTCGGGTTCCTTACGCGCCGGCCTCGTGTGCGCCATCCGCGCCTGCAGGGTCAACTGCAGCACTTCGCCGCGTTGCCACGCGTCGGCTCCGGCGACGATCGACGGCTCCTGGATGTCTTCGCGCAGCTTGCGCTCGTCGTCGGTCGACACACGGAAGCGTTCGTCACGTTCCGCGATCATGTCCGGGCGGATCTGCTCGTCCGCGGTGAATCCCGCCATCAGCATCGGGTGCCCCGTCGGCAAGTCCTGGTCTTCATCGGCGTGCCACGTGTTCCAGGTCTTGCCGTACGTGCCGACCATGTCTTCCATCAGTTCGTGTTCGGCCGAGTCGGGCACGCCCGGTGCAATCAGGGCCCCGCTCTTTACTGCGTACGCGTGGCTGTGCCACAGCTTGCGTTCGTCGGCGGACAGCGTCTCGAAGACCCGGCGGCTCACGATGTACTCGACGCCCACCAGTTTCGCGTGCGCGCCGTTGCCGTCGAAGATCACGCACTGCTGCAGGTCCTCGTCGACGACGGCGCAGTAGTGGTGGGCCTCGACCTGCATGTCGACGTTGCCATTGTAGAAATGGAAGCCGTCCACGTAGACGTCGAGCGCCTCGATCGGAGCCGGCGCGGGCAGGCTCGACGCGCCGCCTGCGAGCCCGGACGTAGTGACCGTGTGCCGCGTCCCCGGCGGCTCGACCTGCAAAGAAGTGTCATCCCTGCCGCATGCCGCCAGCAGCACCAGGCAAAGCGCGGGCCCACAGGCCGGCAACATCAGGCGCATCGTGAGGCCTCCGCGGACATACGGCCTTGTAAGCGACGAGCGTCGAGGCGGGCAGAAGACGTCGTCCCGTGGTGGCGTGGGCGTGTCGCTGACAGTCGCGACGAATGTCGTGCGGCACGCGGGCTAGAATCCGGCGATGCACGGCACCCGTCCCACCACGCCCTGGCGGTTCGCGATCCTGGCCCTCGCACCGCTGCTGACACAGCAATCGGCCCGCGGCCAGTCCGCCGCGCAGGCACCGACGCAGGAGCCCGACCGGGCCGCCACGACGAGTCACGCCGCGTCGCGCACGCCCGGCTTTCTGGAGCCGCACGAGCGCCCCGACAGCCTGCAACTCGTGCCGCCGCCGCCGCGCAAGGGCACCGCGGCGCATGCGGCCGACGTCGAGTCGTATCGTGCGATGCGTTCGTTGCGCGACACGCCGCGCTGGCGTCTGGCGATCGCCGATGCGAACGTCGAGTTCCCGCACGCGGCCTCGACGTTCGCCTGTGCGCTCGGCATCGCGGTGACGGAGTCGACCACGCCGAACCTGTACCGGCTGCTGCGACGCTCGATGGTCGATGCGGGGCAATCGACGCTGCGCGCCAAGGACGAGTACGCGCGCCCGCGGCCGTTCATGGTGTACGGCGACCGCATGTGCGTGCCCGACGACGACCGGGCGCTGCGCAGGAGCGGTGCGTACCCGTCCGGCCACGCCGCGGCGGGGTGGGCCTGGGCCTTGATCCTCGCCGAGATTGCGCCCGAGCGGGCCGGACCGATCCTGCGGCGCGGGTACGAATTCGGCGTCAGCCGCGTCGTCTGCGGCGTGCACTGGATGAGCGACATCGAGAGCGGTCGCACGGTCGGCGCCGCCGCCGTCGCGCGCCTGCATGCCGATGCGGAGTTCTTGACGCAGCTCGCGCTCGCGCGCGACGAGGTCGCGCGGATGCGCCGCGAGCACGGTGCGCCGGCCGACGCCGAGTGCGCCGCCGAGGCCCGGGCACTCGCGGTCGCCGCGAGCAGGTGACGGCGGGCAGGCCCGTCCTCGCCGCACGCCTGGCCTTTGTTTGCATTGCGAATTTCACGCAGCGGCGCGCGCCAACTTCGGAGGGCGGAGCCCCGCAACCGCACAAGTACGGTGCTCGACTATCGATAGATACGTACAGCGCGCCGGACGGGTTCGGGATTAGTTTCGGCTCACGATCCGAATCGGACCGATTGGAGGTCGCGGTCATGAATGTCAGCCTGCAGGGCGCTCGCCGCCAGTCCCGACTCGACTGGGACGACATCGAACTTCGCAACAAGCAAGCGCAGGACCTGCCGAGGCGCGTGTTCTTTGGCGTGCTGGTCGCCTTCGCGGCGTACCTCGCCTGGAGCTACCTCTCGGCCTGACCGGTCGCGGCGTCGCCGCCCCGACCGGAGGCGACGCTCCACCGATCCCGCCCGCCGCCGTTCCGCTCGGCCGCGTGGTACCTTGCGGCGCTTCGACGACTCGACGCGCCGACGGAGGGACCCATGCACACGAGCAGGCTCGCGGGCTTCATCATCGACTGCAACACGCAGGACCTGGCCGGCGCCGCGGAGTTCTGGGGCCGGGCACTGCGCATGGACGTGCGGCGATTGCCGGCCGAGGAGGGCGAGAAGTACATGCGACTCGTCGACGCCGACGGTCGCCTGCACATCGAGGTGCAGAAGGTCGATCACCCGAGTCGCGTGCACCTCGACATCAAGAGCGACGACGTCGACGCCGAAGTTGCGAGGCTCGAGGCGCTCGGCGCCAGGCCGGTCGCGAGGGTGCAGACGTGGTGCGTCATGGAAGCGCCGACCGGACAGCGCTTCTGCGTCGTGCGCGCCCATCCATACGACACCGTGCTCGACCGCTGGCACCGCATCGTCGACTCGCGCGACCTGTCGACGTTGCCCGACCTGCTCGCGGACGACGTGGTGTTCCAGTCGCCGGCCGTGCACGCGCCGCAGGTCGGCAAGGCGATCACGCACAAATACCTCGAGGCCGCCGGTCGCGTGCTCATCAACGAGCACTTCCGCTACCTCAACGAGTGGCCGTCCGGTCGCTCCGCCGTCCTCGAGTTCGAAACCCGGCTCGGCGACGTCGAGGTGAACGGCGTCGACATGATCTGGTGGAACGACGAGGGACGCATCACGCGCTTCAAGGTGATGGTGCGTCCGGTCAAGGGCCTGCAGACGCTATGCCGCTGATGGCGCGCGAACTGCAGAGCTGATCGCCGCGGCGGTCACATCTGCGAGGCGAAGATCGCGGAGAATTTTTCCACGGCTTTTTCCTGCCACGGCCGGCGAGCCCAGTCGACGTACGTGACCAGTCGCGACCGCGCGAGGTCCTCCTCGAACACGCGTTCGATCTCCGCGGCGAACTGGGGGTCGTAGACGTTCAGGTTAGCCTCGTCGTTGAGCCTGAACGAGCGGTTGTCGAAGTTGGTCGAGCCGACCGAGACCAGCTGGGAATCGACGATCAGCGCCTTGCAGTGGAACATCGCCGGCTGGAACTCGTGGATCTTTGCCCCCGCGCGCAGCAGCTCACCCCAGTCGGCGCGCGAGGCGCGACGCGTCACCTGCGAGTCGATGTATTCGCCCGGCACGATGATGCGCACGCGTACGCCACGCTCGAGCGCGGCCAGCAGGGCGCGACGCGTCAGCGCGTCGGGCACGAAGTAGGCGGCCGACAGGTCGATCGTGTGCTCGGCCGCGGTGATCGACAGCAGGTACATGAGCTGCATGCTGTCGCCGCCGCCGGACGGCGAACTCGTGAACACCTGCCCGAGGGCCGTCCCCACCGGTTCGAGCGCAGGGAAATACGCTTCGCCCTGCAGCACCTTGCCCGTGGTCTTGATCCAGTTGTCCATGAAGGCCGCCTGCATCTGCGCCACCGCCGGGCCCTCGAGCCGGTAGTGCGAGTCGCGCCAGTGCCTGGGATCGTGCGCGTCGCCGTCCCAGTCGTCGCTGATGCCGACGCCGCCGGTGAAACCGATCCGGCCGTCGACGACCAGGAGCTTGCGGTGCGTGCGGTTGTTCATCCGCGTCAGGTGGTACCAGTGCAGCGGATGAAAGCGGTGCACCTCGACGCCGGCGGCCACCATCTGGTCGAGCAGGGCCTCTTCCATCTTCTGGCTGCCGACCCAGTCGATCAGCACGTGCACGCGCACGCCCCTGCGGGCCTGCTCGCTCAGCGCGTCGGCGAACCGGCGCCCGATGTCGCCCGACCAGTAGATGTACGTTTCGAACGTGATCGTCGAGCGCGCGCTGCGGATCGCCTCGAGCATCGCGGGAAAGATCTCGACGCCGTTCTCGAAGTTCTCGACGCGGTTGCCGTCGATGATCGGCGGCCCGAGCAGGATGCCGAGTTCACGGCGAAACTGCGGGTCCTGCACGCCATAACGATGTTCGAGGGACTTCTCGATCTCGCTTTCCGACGTGACGAAGTTGAGCGCCACGATCGTGACGACGATCGCGACGACGGCGCCGACCAGGGCGGCCAGGACGATGCGCTTGCGGCTCCAGGCCATGGGCGTCCTCGGGAAAACCTTACGGACATGCAGCGTTCCCGGCGCAGCGCACAATGCCTATCAGACAGCCACCCAAAAGTCGCCCCCGGCACGGGACGCCGTCGGGGGGCAAAACGTGCCTCGGGAGCCACCTCCGACGACTTCATCTCAACGTCGCGGCGGCGACTCCCAGTCCGCGTCACGCGCGGCGGCTTCGGCGTTCGCGTCCAGCGCCTCGCCCGCGATCGTTGCCTCGACGAGCGTCCGCACGCTCTCCGGCAGCGCCGCGCTCGTCGCCTGTCGCAGGTTCGTGTGCGCGGCGATATCGGGTGAGATCGACTCGAGGATCCGCACCTGCCACGCGCCACCCCGCGCGTGACAGGCGAGCCCCGCCTGCACCGTGGTCGTGCCGCGGATCTCGAAGCTCCGGCAATACTCGCCCGACGTCGCGAGATAGCTGAGCCCGATCGTGATCGGTGCGGCCCGTTCGGCGGCGAGCTGACGCGACAGCGCGGTCGCCAGCGCGTCGGTCGCCACCATGCCCTCGGGTCCGGCCGCGACGTACGTCTCCGGCGACTGCGGTGCCAAGACCTGTCGGCCGAGCAGAACGCCGACCAGCAGGCTTGCGGCCACCGCGAACCACGCCGGCGGGCGCCACGTCGCAGGGCGCCGTGCCTTCGCCGGCAACGTCACCACGCCGCCGTCGCGTGCGCTCGACCCGCGCGCCGCCCGCAGCAGGCGGTCGGGCACGGGCTCGGCGAGCGTGGAATCGAACGCGGCCTCGAGTTCGCGCTGCAGGCGTCGCTGCATCTCGACCCGCCGCGCGAGTGCCGGATCTGTCGCGAGCGCGCGTTCGAAGGCTTCGCGTGCAGCAGGGTCCAGTTCGCCGTCGACGTAGGCGAGCAACGTTTCGTCGTCGTATTCGTTCATCGTGCCCCCGTGACGGAGGATTCGAAATGGGTCGCCAGCGCGGTTCGCGCGCGCGCGAGCCGGCTCGTCAGCGTTCCGATCGGCACGTCCATGACGTCCGCCGCCTCCTTGTAGGAGAGTCCTTCGACCAGCACGAGGCCGACGGCGAGGCGTTGCTCGTCGGGCAGCGTCGCAAGTGCACGACGCAGCGCGATGTTGTCGAGCGTCGCGTCCGACGACGCGCCCGCCAGTTCGCCCGCCGCATCCTCCGGGACGAACAGCCGGTTGCGACGCTGGCGGGTGCGCAGCTCGTCGAGCCAGGCGTGACGCACGATCCCGAACAACCAGTGCAAGGGGTTCGAGCCCGGCCGGTACTGGTCGATGTGGCGCAGTGCGCGTTCGACGGCGAGCTGCACGAGGTCGTCGGCGTCGTGCACGTTGCGACACAGCGTCCGCGCGAACCGCCGCAGCCGTGGCAATGCATCGACGATCGCCTCACTCAAGTCCACTTGGGTACTACGCCCGGACTGCGCGCTTTCTTCCATGCCGGCAAATTTATTGTCCCGCGTGATGCGCGGGCAGTAATGTTGCCACATGGCACGCACGCCCACGCGCGACTGGCTTCTCCGCAGCATCGGCTGCGTCATGACGTGCTCGATCTCACCTGCGCCGGCGCAGGTGGCGCTGCCGGAGCTGGGCGTGAAACTGCCTTCGGCGACCTTGCCTGCGCCGCCCCTCGACGCGACCGGTCCTGCGGGGCTCGCCGTGAAGGTCGACGCCCGCAAGCTCCGCGTTCGGGCGCGCGTGCGCGCCTACCCGGACCAACTCGACCTCGATCCACGCGGTGAATTGGTCGTGCGCGGCGAATTGCTGGCGGAGCCCTCGAGCGACGCGGCGATCCGCGCCTGGCGCGATGCCGGCTTCCAGGTTCGACGCGAGCGGACGTTCGAGGACTTCGGCCTCGATGTCTACGTGCTCGGGCCGCCGACCGGACGGTCACTCAATGAATCGCTGCGCCGGTTGCGAGCGCTCGATCCAAGTGGCCACTACGACTTTCACCATGTCCTGGTCGAAAGCGGCGCGGCCGACGTCGGTGACGTCGCGACCCCCGTGGCCGCGCCGGCGACCGCGGCGGGTCCGATGCAAGCCGTGCGCGTGGGGTTGATCGACGGCGGGTTGGCCGCAACACACGAAGCCTTCGCGGGTGTGGCAGTGCTGTCCCACGGCTGCGGGGACCGAGATGTGCCGAGCATCCATGGCACGGCCGTGGGCTCGCTGCTGGTGGAGTCGCTCGGCGCACGCGCGAGCGGCGGCGCGCCGCGTGTGGAACTCGCCGCGGCCGACGTGTACTGCGGTGACGCCACCGGTGGCGCCGTCGAGCGCGTGATCGACGCGCTGGGCTGGATGTC
Source organism: Steroidobacteraceae bacterium (assembly GCA_036377475.1). Lineage (GTDB taxonomy): Bacteria > Pseudomonadota > Gammaproteobacteria > Steroidobacterales > Steroidobacteraceae > RPQJ01. The sequence goes on from DASUYI010000321.1 coordinate 12,746, forward strand.
GCAGCGGCAGGTCCCGGTGATCAACGTGAGCCTCGTCGGCCCGCGCAATCGCGTGCTCGAGCGCGTGATCGCGCGGGTCGTTGCGCGCGGACACACGATCGTCGCCGCCGTCGGCAACGACGGTCCGGCCGCGGCACCCCTGTTTCCGGCGGCCTACGACGGCGTCGTCGGCGTGACGGCAGTGGATCGGCGCGGACGGGTCCTGCTGGAAGCCGGTCGCGGACCTCATGTCGACTTCGCGGCGCTGGGCACGGACCTGCAGGCGGCCACGGTGCCGCATGGGCGAGCGTCGGTCCGCGGCACTTCGTTCGCGGCCCCCCAGGTCGCGGCGCTGATCGCGATGCGAGTGGCGCAACCCGATCCGGCTGCGGCAGCCACTGCCCTCGAAACCCTGGCGCGGGAGGCGACCGATCTCGGCGCACGCGGGCGGGACCCGGTTTACGGCCTCGGCTGGGTCGGGATCCCGACGCCGGACGGAAGGACGAACGCGGACAGGCTTATGTCAAAGGACCGGAACCCGTAGGCCCGCGCGGAAGAAACGCCGGCCGCCGGTCGTATAGCTCATCGAAGCACGCGGACTGTTCCGCGGTCACGGTGAGGAAAGACGACATGAACACCAAGCATCGTTCGCTCGCGTTGGGCACGGCGTTGTGCGCGGCCTGGTTCTGGACGGGTCCGGTCTGCGCGCAGGTCCTCGGTGGTTCGCTGGGCGGCGGCGCGGGCGGCTCCCTGGTCGGTGGGCCGGGGCTCGCCGTCGGCGGCGACCTGCGCATGGGTGCCACCGGCTCGCTGGACGCGAACCCGGGCGCAGTCCGCTCGACGGCGGGCGAGGCGCGACGGGAAGTGTCGGAGCGGACGCGCACGACGCGCGAGCGCGCGACGTCGACCGGCCGCCAGGCGATCGCCGCCGCCCAGTCGACGACCGGTGCAACCGCGGGAGCAGCGGCCGAGGCCACGCAGGGCAGCGTGTCTGGTCGCGTGGATGCGGCTGCGACTGTCGCCACGGCGACGGATGTCAGCGAAGTCACGTCCGGAGCGCATGCGATGCACGGTGCGTCGCTGCAGCGTGGGGCAGCGGCGACCAGCCCGGGGGTTTCTTCGTCCGAAGGCGCGCATCCGAACGCCGAACCGGCGGCGACGCAGCCGCCCGATAGCGAAGGTACCCACCAGCCATCCGCGCACGGGCGCGCGGGCGGCCGCGTGGCGGCCACCGCTGAGCGGGAGCCCGCAACGTCGAACTGACCCGGGATCCCACCAGGGGCGGGCCCTCGATCCGGGTCCGCCCCTGTTTCCGTCTTGTGCCCTCGGTCACCTCGCCGTCTGTCACGCGCCGAAGTCGCCTGTCGTACACTTGTTGCCGGGAGGACACACACGCATGCGCACAGGCAACCCCGTACTCAACGACAAGGCCTTCGGCCGGGCGATCGGCGGCACCGACCGGATGACGCTCGACGGCACGGTCAACAAGACCATGATCCTGTTGACGATATGCTTCGTCGCCGCGGCCTGGACCTGGGGACGGTTTTTCGCCACGCAGTCGGTCGCATCGATTTCGACGCTGATGTGGGTCGGAATTCTCGGCGGCCTCGTGCTCGCGCTCGTGACGGCATTCAAGGCGCACCTCTCGCCGTACACCGCGCCGGCCTACGCCGGGCTCGAAGGCCTGGCCATCGGCGGCATTTCGGCGGTGATGGAGGCGCGTTATCCGGGGATCGTGATCCAGGCGGTCGGCCTCACGTTCGGCACGTTGCTGTGCCTGCTCGGCCTCTACAAGGCCGGGCTCATCAAGGTCACGCAGAACTTCCGCCTCGGCGTCATGGCCGCCACCGGCGCGATCTTCCTGCTCTATGTCGTGCAGATGGTCATCCGGATGTTCGGCGGCACGGGCATGGGGTTCATCCACGAAAGCGGCACGGTCGGCATGCTGTTTTCCGTCTTCGTCGTGACCATCGCGGCGTTGAACCTCGTGCTCGACTTCGACTTCATCGAGCAGGGCGCCGAGCAGGGTGCGCCGAAGTACATGGAGTGGTACGGCGCCTTCGGCCTGCTCGTGACGCTGGTGTGGCTGTACCTCGAGATCCTGCGCCTGCTGGCCAAGTCACGCGACTGAGCGCGGCTTTTCTGCAACGGGAGCGTTCGGCTGACCGGCCACCCGCCGGTCGTCCCACAAACCGACGACCCCCAGTCAACGCTTGGATCGCCGCTCCCATCCCCAGCGCGGTGCGCCGTCGTCCGCTGCGCCCCGGCTGGACCGCGGTCCATCCTCGCCGCCAAGGCACGGAGGAACTGGGATGGCGCAGCAAACGACGTTCGTCTACGAGCGTGAGCCGGACCGCACCCCCCAGAGCGTGGGCATGCGGGTGTATTGGCTCGTCGTGACCACCTTGTCGCTCATGCTCCTGGGCATGACGGTGCACGTGGCGACGCCGCGCGACGCGGCCGACCTCGTCGAGACGGTCGCGACCAGTCCTCAATAGCTTCGTCGCGCGGATTCGCCGGCGCGTGCAAGCCTCAGCGCGACGGGGTGGCCGTCGGGCGGGCGGGCGTGACGCCGGCGACGTCCCGCAGCCAGCGCAGCATCGGCCCCGTCTGCAGTCGCGCCGCGGCCTCCGGCGGGCCGCTCACCGGGTGTTCCCAGACGTAGGCCTGTTCGACGGTGTCGTATACGTCGCCCTCGTGGTCCATGCGTGGAATCGCGAGGAACGTCGCGCGGCCGGGGTGACGTCGATTGACCGCCGTCGCGATCAGTTCGTGCCCATGCCGGCTCTCGAACTGGTCGTACTCGCCATGAATCACGAGCACGGGCGCGTCGATCGTCGACCAGGCTTCCAGGAAGTCGCGGCGCGCGGCCTGCTGGTGCCAGGCGTACGGTCGACCGTAATGCTCCCCGTCGCCGAGGCCGCGGATGGAGGCGCGCGCCGCAGCCATCTCGGGACCGTCCTTGGCGATCGCGTCCGGGTCGCGCCGGCGCACGAGATACTCGACGTGAAACGCGATCTGGCGTTGCATCTGCTCGTGGATGTCCCCGAGCGGAACGTCCGTGCGTTCGAGCTGTTGCCGATCGAACGCGATCATCCGTTCGAGATAAGTGACCGCGCCGCCACCCTGCACGATCACGCCGGCGACCTTGCGGCCTTGCGCGACGAGCGGCGCCATGGTGGCGCCGAGGCTGGAGCCGTAGACGACGACACGGTCGCGGTCGAGCCAGTCGTAGCGTGCCAGCGTCGCGTCGAGCGCGTGACGGTAGTGGGCGAGTTCGGTGTCGTAGTCGAGTTCGTGACAGGCCGGGCCTTCACTGTCGCCGCTGCCGGCTCGCTCGACGCGGATCAGCGCGGCGCCGGACTGCAGCGCGAGTTGCTTGAGAATTTCGCGCGCCAAGCCGCCTGACGTGAACTCCAGGCTGCCGCAGCTGACCCATTGCGTGAAAAAGATCACCGGCAATCGCGTCGTGCTGCCGCTCGGGCGCGTGACGATGGTCCGCAGTCGTGCGCCGTCCGGGGCCGTGACGACGTCGTAAAGACTCTCGACGCCTGGAACGTCCTCGAGCGGTCGCGCGGGAGGGGTGTAGGCCACCGTTCGCGTGACGCCGTCGCGGCTCACCGCGAGCGTGAGGCGTTTGCCCCCGTCGAGGCGCTGCAACGCCGCGGCGCCGTGGTACGGCTTCTCGAACGATTGGCGATTGATCTCCAGGATCCGGTCGCCGACCGCGAGCCCGGCCCGCGCGGCCGGGCTGCCGGCAGTGACTTTGACCACCTCGAGTCGGCCGTCCTCGGTAGATGTCGAGAATCCCAGGTCGGCCTGTCGTGGCAGGTCGCCGTTCACCGTCGCGGCCCCGAGGACCGAAAGCGGCAGCGCCAGCAGCCACAGAAGTGAAAAGAGCGGTATGGCACGCACTGAATGCATCGGCTTGCCCCCGTGGTCCGGACCACGATCGCCTGTCCGCCGTGCGGCGTGGTTGCGAGGCTCGCAGAACGTCATCCGTCTCGGGACGCCGTTGCGTCGAATCGCCCGAACCGTGCGACGAACGGCCGGATGGATTTCGGCCACGGTCCGTCGGGCTGCCGTGATCGTGTCGCTGTAGGGAGTCCGGCGAGACCGAGCGGTGTGCGCAAGTTGACTAACAATCGTTTCCATTCAGACTCACCTCACCATCACTGACGCATCGTGTGGACACCCACTACCGCGTAGCCGACTTCCCCTTTAGCTACTTTCGCGGCGCGATTCGTGTCGCTGGCGACGGCAAACCTGGCTGACGGGACGCTGGCACTCATCGGATCCATGCGCATGCACGCAAAGCGCAATCGTCTCAGCGAGAGGATTTGCAGATGGACCTCAGTCACTGGGCTGATGTCGCCGAAATCGTCGGTGCAGCGACCGTCGCGGGCGGAATTGTATTCGCGGTCGCCCAGTTGCTGGCCTTACGGCGACAGCGGCGCGAGCTTGCGACGATCGAGCTTGGGCGCTCATTCGAGAACCCGGACTTCGCCAGAGCGTTGCGTTTGGTGCTGTCGTTGCCCGCCGGCCTTGACGCTGCACAGCTGCGTGCCCGCGGGCCGGGTATCGAGGACGCCGCGGTCCTCGTTAGCCTGACAATCGAGTCGATCGGCCTGATGTGCCAGCGCGGAATTACTGACGTCGACGTGGTGTGGGACCTCATGGGCGGCGTCGTCCTGACTGGTTGGGGCAACCTGTGCGGGTGGGTCGCGGATGTGCGTCGCGAGCAGCGCAATCCAAAGTTCGACGAGTGGTTCGAGTGGCTCGCGACCGACTTCGAGCGCCGCCGTATTACCCGCCCTGCAAGCACCTGACGGCGCCGTATCGTGCGACGAACGGCGGGTGGATGACGGCTACCGGCCGTCGGGTTGCCAATCGTGTCGCTGTAGGGACCGCGGCGAGCCCGAACAGCGTGCGCAAGTTGACTAACAATCGTTTCCATTCAGACTCACCTGCACAAGCAAGTGGAATACCACGCGACGGCGATCAGTTCCGCCGCTTCACGAACACGAAATAGGGGAGGAAGAACTCATGCAAAGACCACGACTCGCGATTGCGCTGGCGCTGGGATTGTCCGTACCGGCATTGCTCGCCGGATGTTCGCGCAAGCAACCCGAGCAGGCCGCCGACACGGCGTCCCCTGACGCCGCCGCATCGACGGCCGCGAATCCGGCAAGTCCCGGATACCCGACGCGAGTGTTCTTCGGCGACACGCACCTGCACACCGCCATGTCGATGGACGCCGGCCTGTTCGGCAACCGCCTCGGTGTCGAGGAGGCCTACCGCTTCGCGCGTGGCGAAGAGGTGACCGCTTCGAGCGGAACCAAGGCGAAGTTGTCGCGCCCGCTCGATTTCCTGGTGGTTGCCGACCACTCCGACAACATGGGATTCGCGCCGGATCTGATCGGAGGAAAACCGGATCTCCTCACCGATCCCACCGGCAAGAAATGGTACGACATGATCCAGGCCGGCGAGGGCAATGCGGCTGCGATGGACCTCATCGACAAGTTCTCGCGCGGCATCCTTCCCGAGAAGTTGATGTACGCTCCAGGCACGCCCCCGTATGCCGCGGCCTGGAAGCTGACGGTGGATGCGGCGGAGAAATACAACGAGCCCGGCAAGTTCACGGCCTTCATCGGGTATGAGTGGACCTCGCAGGTGCCGCCCGGCAACAACCTGCACCGCGTCGTGATTTACCGCGACGGCGGCGACAAGGCCGGTCAGGTCGAGCCCTTCACGACGTATCCGCCCGCCGGCAGCACGACCCCCGAAGACCTGTGGAAGGTGCTGCAGGCGTACGAGGCGAAGACCGGCGGACAGGTGCTGGCCATCCCACACAACGGCAATCTGTCCAACGGCTGGATGTTCCCGTGGGACGTCAACCCGGCCAGCAAGCAACCGCTTACGCGCGAGTACGCCGAAACGCGCATGCGCTGGGAGCCGCTGTACGAAGTCACCCAGATCAAGGGCGACGGTGAGGCGCATCCGTTCCTGTCGAAGACGGACGAATTCGCCGACTTCGAGACCTGGGACAAGGGCAACCTCAACCTGAGCGAGCTCAAGAAGAAGGAAATGCTGCAGGGCGAGTACGCGCGCACCGCGTTGCAGACCGGCTTGCAACTCGAGCAGAAGCTGGGCGTGAATCCGTACAAGTTCGGGCAGGTCGGCTCGACCGACTCGCACACGTCGCTCACAACGGCCGACGACGACAACTTCTGGGGCAAGAACACGCCCAGTGAGCCCAGTGCAACTCGCGCCTCGCACCCCTTCGCGAAGACCAAGCTCGCCACGATCATGGGGTGGGAGCAGACAGCCTCCGGCTACGCGGCGGTCTGGGCGACGGAGAACACCCGCGCTGCCCTGTGGGACGCCATGAAGCGCAAGGAAACCTATGCCACCACCGGCCCGCGGATGACCGTGCGTTTCTTCGGCGGCTGGGATTTCGTCGAGGCCGACGCGCAGGCGGCGGATGTCGCCGCGGCCGGTTACGGCAAGGGTGTGCCGATGGGCGGCGACCTCAAGCGTGCGGCCGCTGACAAGGTGCCTACATTCCTGGTCGCGGCGATGAAGGATCCTGCGGGCGGCAACCTCGACCGCATCCAGATCGTCAAGGGATGGGTCGATCCGCAGGGGGCGCGGCAAGAGAAGGTGTATGACGTCGTCTGGTCGGGAGATCGCAAACCCGGAACGGATGGCAAGCTGCCGGCCGTGGGCAATACCGTCGACGTTGCCAACGCGACGTACACCAACAGCATCGGCGCGGCGCAGCTGGCGGCCGTGTGGAGGGATCCGGGTTTCGATCCGAGCCTCAGGGCGGTGTACTACGTTCGCGTGCTCGAGATCCCCACGCCTCGCTGGACCGCACACGACGCGAAGCGCTTCAACGTCAAGATGCCCAAGGAGGTGCGGATGGTCACGCAGGAGCGCGCTTATACGTCGCCGATCTGGTACACGCCGTCAGGTTGATTCGATGATGGATCAGGCCAAGCCTCGATGGGCAGTCGTCAGCAGGGTCCTGCGGGAGCCGCTCCTGCATTTCCTGCTGATCGGGCTCGCCTTGTTCACCTACTACGGGCGTGCCGCGCCTGAGGGCGGCGACGAGCGGCGCATCGTCGTCAGCCAGGCGCACGTCGACGAGCTCGGTCGGCGTTTTCAGGCGACCTGGAATCGTCCAGCGACCGCAAAGGAGCTTGCTGGGCTCGTCGACAGCTACGTCAGTGACGAGATCCTTTACCGCGAAGGCAGGACGCTGGGCCTGGACCGCGACGACCAGGTCATCAAGCGGCGTGTCCGACAGAAAGTCGAGGTGCTGGCTGAGGAAGACGGCGAGCGTCGCACGCCGACCGACGCCGAACTCACCGCCTACCTGGTCGCGCACCCGGAGAAGTTTGCGCCGCCGGCGCTCGTGAGCTTCGAGCAACTGTATTTCGATTCGACGAAGGCCGGCGTCGAGTCACGCGTTCGCGCGGCCGGCGTGAGGTTGGCGGCGGGCGATCAACCCGCGTCGCTGGGCGAGCCGACGATGTTGCCGTATCGGGTCGATCGCGCAGACCTTGATACGGTCGAGCACGATTTCGGCTCGGACTTTGCTTCGACGTTGACGACCGTGCCGCGCGGACAGTGGGTCGGCCCGGTGCGGTCTGGACTCGGCGTGCACCTGGTCCGCGTGACGACCTCGACGCCCTCGGTGCGGCCGGCGCTCGACGACGTCAGGCAGCAAGTGCAACGTGAGTGGGAGTACGACCGGCGCAAACGCGCCTTTGCTGCGAGCTACGAAAGAATGCGCGCCAGGTACGACGTGGCGATCGAGGCTCGTCTGGCGCACGCGCAATGAAGGTTCGAGGGCACCTGCTGCTGATGCTGTTGACGCTCGCGATGGCGCCGACCGCGTTCGCCGATGTGTTCCGGCCTGCGTACCTGGAGCTGACGCAGATCGCGCCGGACCGCTACGAGGTCCTGTGGAAGGTGCCGGCACTCGACGAGTCGACGACGCTCGGGCTGCGGCCTGAATTTCCGGAGGGCACGGTCGTGGTGGAGCCCGTCCAAAGCAGCTACGCCGGTGGCACGGCCGTCCAGCGTTGGGCCATCGCCGTTCCTGGCGGGTTCGACGGCAAGCCAATTGAATTCGAGGGCCTGTCCGCCACCGGGATCGATCTGTTGGTGCGCCTGGTGAGGAGCGACGGCACGGTACAGCTCGAGCGCGTCCTGCCGGCCAGCCCGACGTTCGTCGCCATCGCGTCTCCCGGTGCGTTCGAAGTCGTGCCGGCATACACCGTGCTCGGCGTCGAACACATCCTGACCGGTTTCGATCACTTGCTGTTCGTGCTGGCACTCGTCCTGATCGTGCGTGACACCCGACGGCTGATCTGGACTGTCACGGCCTTTACGGTGGCCCATTCGATCACGTTGGCGCTGGCGACCTTGGGCGTGATTCGCGTGCCGGGCCCGCCGGTGGAAGCGATCATCGCGTTGTCGATCGTGTTCGTTGCCAACGAGATCATCCACCAGCGACGCGGCACCGAGGGACTGGCGGCGCGCAAGCCGTGGCTGGTCGCATTTTCGTTCGGGCTGCTGCACGGCCTGGGTTTCGCCGGCGCGCTCGCGGAGGTGGGCTTGCCGCAGAACGCCATTGCCCTCGCGCTGCTGTTCTTCAACGTCGGGGTCGAAGTCGGGCAATTGCTGTTCATCGCCGCCGTGCTGGCATGCGGCACCCTGCTGCGGCGCGTGGCGGCGCCAGTGCTCGACGCGAAGCGGGTGGTGATCCCGCTGGCGTATGGCATCGGCGGCATCGCGAGTTTCTGGTTCATCGAGCGGATCGCCGCGTTCTGACGGCGGCGTCGCGCGCGCTCGACTGTCCCCGTTTGTGTACCCGCTGAACGGAGCGGACCGTAACCCCTTTTTCAGTAGCGGACACGCGGCAGGCATTCAGTTGGCCACGTAAAGAATGACCGTCGGCCGATCCTTTTCGCAGGAGCGGACCCGCGAGTATCAGTTCCAGGGACGGTGGCCCGCGCCTAGACCGGTAACTTCCGCACGCGCTTGCCCGTCGCCGCGAAGATGGCATTGACCACCGCAGGCGTTGCCGGCGGCAGGCCTGGCTCGCCTATGCCCCCCGGCGCCTCGGTGCTCGGCACGATGTGCACTTCGACCCTGGGCATCTCGTTCATGCGCAGCATCGGGTAATCGTCGAAGTTCGATTGCTGCACGCGGCCGTTCGCAAAGGTGATCTTGCCGTACAGCGCAGCGCTCAGGCCGTAGACGATCGCGCCCTCGACCTGTCGCTTGATGATCTCCGGATTGACGGTTGCGCCGCAATCGACGGCGGCGACGACACGGTGCACGCGCGGCTTGCCCTCGGCATCCATCGAGACTTCGGCAACCTGGGCGACGTAACTCCCGAACGAACTGGCCACGGCCACGCCACGATGCACGCCCTGTGGCAACGGCGAGCCCCAGCCCGCCTTCTGTGCGGCGAGGTCCAGTGCACCGCGCAGGCGCGGCTGCTTGCCGAGCAGCGAGCGGCGAAACTCGACGGGATCCTTGCCGGTGGCCGCAGCGACTTCGTCGATGAAGGACTCGAGGAAATACGCGTTCTGCGAGTGCCCGACCGACCGCCAGAACCACACCGGAATGCCGGGCTCCGCCTGCGTGTATTCGACGCGCAGGTTCGGAAACGCGTAGGGGCAGTCGATGATGCCTTCCACGGCCTGTTCGTCGATGCCTTTCGGGAGTTCCTTCACGAACCCCGCGCCGATCATGAGTGAAGGCGCGGCGATACGCGCAAGCAGAGAGACCGGATTGCCGTCCTTGTCGAGCCCCGCCTTGAAGCGGGTCACCGACGCGGGTCGGTAGAACCAGGCGCGGGTGTCGTCTTCGCGCGAATACACGAGCTTTACGGGCGCGCCGGCAGCCTTCGATATCAGCGTGGACGAGACGATGAAATCCGGCGCGAAGCGACGGCCGAAACCGCCGCCGAGGTAAGTCGTGTGAACCTTCACCTTCTCGGGCGGCAGCCCCGTCAATTCGGCGACGATGCCCTGGTGCGGCCCCGGCCCCTGCGTAGGGGCCCAGACTTCCGCCTCACCGGCGCGTACCCACGCCGTGCAGTTCATCGGCTCCATGCAGGCGTGTGCGAGGTAGGGCACCTCGTAGATCGCTTCGAGCGACTTCGCGACGGGCGCATCGACGTTGCCTTCGCTGCGGGCCACGTTCCCCGGCTTCGTCGTCGCGTCGGTCAGGGACTTCGAAATCGCCTCCGACGTCAACGTCCCGAGCGGCCCGTCGTCCCATTTGACGACCAGTGCATCGCGCCCCTTGAGCGCTGGCCAGTATCCGTCCGCGAGCACCGCGACGCCCTGCGGAATCTGCACGATCTTGCGTACGCCCGGAATCGCCTTCGCGGCCGTGTCGTCGACCGACACCACCTTGGCGCCCGGCACCGGCGCGTGCGCCATCACCGCCGTGAGCAGGCCGGGCAACTTCACGTCGATGCCAAACTGCGCGGTGCCGTTGACCTTCGCGGGCGTGTCGATGCGCGGGACGCCCTTGCCGAGAATGCGGAAATCCTTCGGGTCCTTGAGCGGCGGGTCCTGCGGGACCGGCAGCTTCGACGCGGCCGCAACGAGTTCGCCGTAGCCCAGCGAGCGACCGCCGGCACCGTAGACCCGGCCGTTCTCGGTGCGACACGTGGCAGCGTCGACCCCCCACTGCGCGGCTGCCGCCGTCACGAGCATCTGCCGCGCCGCGGCGCCGGCCTTGCGCATCGGCAGGTAGCCGCCGCGGATCGACGACGACCCGCCGGTCGCCTGCATGCCAAACGAAGGATTGACGTAGGCCTTGTCGACGGGTGCTTGCTCAAGTCGGACGCTCTTCCAATCGGCGTCGAGTTCTTCGGCGACCAGCGAGGCGATGCCCGTGTGCGCGCCCTGGCCCATCTCCGACAGGCCGCTCACCACGGTGATCTCCCCGTTCGGTGCGATCCGCAGGAACGCATTCGGGGCAAAGCTGCTCCCCGCGGCTGGCGTCGCCGCGGCAGCGGCCCCAAAACGCGTCACGGCGGGAATGGTGAACCCGATGACCAGCGCACCGGTCGCGGCAGCCGAGCCCTTCAGGAAGTCGCGGCGCGTCGTGAGATTGTCCGTGCTCATGGCGGTCTCCGTGTCAGGCGCCGAGCGCCGTCGCAGCGTCCTTGATGGCGGCGCGGATCTGGTTGTACGTACCGCAGCGGCAGAGGTTGCGGCGCATGGCCTGGTCGATGTCGGCGTCGCTCGGCTTGGGCTTGGTCGCGAGCAGCGCGGCGGCGCTCATGATCTGGCCACTCTGGCAATAGCCGCACTGTGGCACGTCGTGGCGGATCCAGGCCGCCTGCAGGGCTTGCCCGATGCGATTTGAGTCCATCGCCTCGATCGTCGTCACTTGCTTGCCCGCCACCGCTTCGATCGTCGTCGAGCACGCACGGGTTGCCTTGCCGTCTACGTGCACGGTGCACGCGCCGCAGGTTGAGATGCCACAGCCGAACTTCGTACCGGTGTAGCCCAGCTCGTCGCGCAGCGCCCAGAGCAACGGCGTGTCGGGCGTGGCGGACAGTTGTACGATCTTTCCGTTGACCGTCAGTGTGATCATCTCGAGGCTCCCCGTGCAGGAAGGCAGTTGCCGGTCGGCGGTTCCGTCGAATCGAGTATAAGGCCGTAACGTGGACGTATCACTGCATCCGCTGCTGCCGCTGTACGCGCGGGCCCGTGCGGAGGAATTGCCGCTGGTGCTGGCGACCGTGGTCGCGACCCGCGGTTCAACCTATCGCAAGGCCGGCGCACAGATGCTGATCGCGGCCGACGGACAATACGCAGGCCTACTCTCCGGCGGCTGCCTCGAGAACGACCTCGTCGAGCACACGAAGCCCGTCTTCGAGACCGGCAGGCCGAAGCTCGTGCAGTACGACAATTCGGGCGACGACGACCTGTTGTGGGGACTGGGCGCGGGCTGTGACGGCGGCATGGATGTCTGGCTCGTCCGCCTCGATCCCGCGGCGTCGTGGGCGCCGTTCGGCGTGCTGGCGAGCTGTTTCGATCAGCGCCTGGCCGTCACGTATGGACTGGTCCTCGCCTCATCGATACCGGAGTTACCCGCGGGGGCGTCGGTCTGGTCGGCAGGCGACGGCATCGCGCAGGCCGGGATGCCGCCGCCGCTGGCGCAATGGATTGATCGACAGTTGCAGGGAAGCGCGCCCTCGTTGGCGACGCGCATCGTCCGACTCGACGAACCCCGCGTGCAGTTGTTCGTCTCGCGCGTGGAACCGCCGCGCGAGGTACTGCTGGTCGGCGGTGGACCGGATGCACTGCCGGTGGTCGAATTCGCCGCCGCGCTGGGATGGCGCGTGACGGTGGCGGATCACCGACCGGCGTACGCGGCAGCCGCGAAATTCCCGCGAGCGCGGCGCGTGTTACTCGCGGCACCGAAGGAACTTTCGCGACACGTGGAACTCGCGTCGTTCGATGCCGCGGTGATCATGAGCCATCACTTCGCGACAGATCTGGCAGCGCTTTCGACGCTGGTGGAATCGCCCATTCCTTACGTCGGTTTGCTGGGGCCGGCTCTGCGCCGCAAGCAGTTGCTCGCGGATCTCGGCCCGACGGCCGCGGCGATCTACGGTGCGAGGCTGCACGCGCCCGTCGGCCTCGATCTCGGCGGTCGCGATCCCGCGAGCATCGCGCTCGCGATCGTCGCGGAGATCCAGGCGTTCTTCCATGGCAAGGACAGGGCCATCCCGCCGCGGCAGGCGCCGGTCGCATGACGCCACCCGACTTGCAGATGGTCTTGCTGGCGGCCGGCAGTTCGTCACGCTTCGGCTCGCCGAAATTGCTGGCCGACGTCGATGGACAACCGATGCTGGCCACCGCGATCGACACGCTGTTGGCACTCGGGCATCGCGACTCGATCGTCGTGGTAATCGGTGCGCACGCGGTCGAGTTGGAACCCTTGGTGCGCGAGGCCGCAGTGAAGTCGTTGTTCAATGCGGACTTCGAACAGGGTATGTCGAGCTCCATTCGCGCAGGCCTGTCGGCAGTGCGGCCCGATTGTGGCGGCGTCCTGATCCTGCTGGCCGACCAGGTCGCGGTGACGTCCGACGACCTGCGCCGGCTCGTCGCCCGCTGGCAGGAACAGCCGGATCGTATCGCGGCGGCTCGTTATGCCCATGTCACCGGCGTGCCCGCGATCTTTCCAGCGGCGTTGTTCGACGAGCTGGCCGCGCTTCAGGGCGATCGCGGCGCACGGGAGTTGCTGAAGCGATTTGCGGAGCAGGTGGTGACGGTACACATGCCAAGTGCCGCCGTGGACGTGGACACGCCTGCGGACCTGGACGCCCTGCAGTTGATGCGGCCCGGATTGAGTAAGCGCGTGCGCTGATCGACTCTTACGCGTTTGCGATCGGCTCGCGCGCGACCGAGACGCGGAACGATCGGTCATCCGGCGGCAGTCGCGGTCGTCAGCTGCCCGCGAGGCGCGCATGGACAGCGCGCAGGACGTCCTTGCGTGTTACCACGCCGATCAGGCGCTGACCGTCCATGACCATGAACCGGCGACGCGCGGGTTCGTTCAGGAACATCCCCGCCACGTAATAGACATCCATCGCCGGTGACACTTTGGTGAATGTCGTGGCCATGAAGTCGCGCACCTGTCCGCGGGCCATGTCACCGCCCTGGCCCTCGGCCAGGAGCCTGAGGCAGTCGTATTCCGACAACTCGCCGACCACGTCTCCATGATCGTCGACCACCGGAGCGCCGGTGATACCCTCGTCGAGGAGGCGGCGCACGGCGACCAGAATGTCATCGGTGTCGGCCAGAGCGTGCGTGTCGGTATCCATGTACATGCGAACGCTGGGGATCGAGGGGGTGTGCATATGGGTATCCCTTGTGTGTCCCAGGTGATGTCGCCCCGCTGGACGCGCTCACACGCCGACGATTGCTGACTGATGTCAAGCCGCACCGTCGTCAGCGCGCCGCCAGCTTCGCTCACCTGTACTTGAACGAGGTTCGTCCCATCCTTCAGTGTGACGTACGCGGAGATAGGCAGCATAGTCTGCCGAGCGGTGTCCGCAGGATGCAGCGCGACGAAGGACGCTGCCAACCAAGTTCACAAATGGCTTGTGTTAATGGTCGGGATGAGAGGATTTGAACCTCCGACTCCTACGTCCCGAACGTAGTGCTCTACCAGGCTGAGCTACATCCCGAATCCGGTCATCGTCGCGGCCTGCCATATCTCGATGGGGCTCGGGGCACCCGAGGCAGGACCGACGGCAGGGCAGGGCCCGCCGGGAGCCGCGCAGTGTACTGAACGACCCCCACCGATTCAATTCGGACTTCGGCGGTCAGTAGCTCCGGGCGACCGCAAATTCGGCCAGCGCGGCCAGCGCGTCGCGGTAATTCGAGGGCGGCAGGGCCTGGAGCGCCGCCACGGCCGAGTCCTTCTCTACCTTTGCCATCCGGGCCGTGTACTCGAGGCCACCCGAGTCCCGGATGAGCCCGGTGATCGCCTCGAGGTCCTCGAGCCCGCCGTGTTCGATTGCGGACCGCAGCCGGCCCGCGTCCTCGGCCGAGGCGCGCCGGAGCGTGTAGATGACCGGCAGCGTCGGCTTGCCCTCGGCCAGGTCATCGCCCAGGTTCTTGCCG
>DASUYI010000322.1:0-3738 GCA_036377475.1 Steroidobacteraceae bacterium
GGCACGGTGTCCATGCCGGCGCGGCTCGACCGCTGGATCTACCAGCCACGCTGGGCCGCCGACGGTCGCAGCGTGCTCGCACTCGTCGAGGAGAACCGCGAAACCCACCTCGCACGCATCGACCTGCGCTCGGGCAAGGCCACGCCACTCACTACCGGCCGGCGGTACGACGCCGGGTTCGACGTCGCGAAGAACGGGCGCATCGTCGTGCTCGAGGGCGATGACGTCACGCCCTACGAGCTGGCCGCGCTCGAACCCGGGAAGGGGACGTTGCGCTCGCTCGGTTCGCACAACCCCTGGCTCGGTGAACGCAAGCTGGTGCAATACGAGGACATCACGTTCAAGAGCCGGGATGGCACGTCGATCGACGGCTTCGTCGTGAAGCCGGTCGATTACCAGCCAGGGCGCCGGTACCCGACCATCCTCCGCATCCACGGTGGGCCGGTCTACCAGTTCAGCCACGAGTTCATGGCGGACTGGCAGGCCTACGCCGCGCGTGGGTTCGTGGTGGTCACGGCGAATCCGCGCGGCAGCTCCGGTCGCGGCTTCGAGTTTGCACGGGCGATCTACGCCGACTGGGGCAACAAGGACGTGCAGGACGTGCTCGCGGCGGTCGACCACGTCGTCGCGGCCGGCCTCGCCGACCCGGACCGCCTCGCGGTCGGCGGTCGCAGCTACGGCGGCATCCTCACCAACTACGTGATCGCGAGCGACACGCGCTTCAAGGCCGCCGTGAGCGGCGCCGGCGCCTCGCATTGGGCCGGGTTCTACGGTCACGACATGTACGCGCGGGAATACGAGTTCGAGCTCGGCGTGCCCTGGCGCAACCGCGACGTCTACGACCGGTTGAGCTACCCGTTCTTCCACGCTGACCGGATCCGGACGCCGACGTTGTTCTATTGCGCCGAGCAGGATTTCAACGTGCCCTGCCAGGGTTCGGAGCAGATGTACCAGGCCTTGCGGTCGCTCGACGTGCCGACGCAGCTCGTGGTCTACCCCGGCGAGAACCACGCCCTCAAGGTGCCGAGCTACCTGCGCGACCGCCTGCAGCGCCTGCTCGACTGGTACGGGCGCTGGCTGCAGTAGCGCGTGACGGCGCCGGGCCTGGTTGCGTCGTCGGACGACGGTGCTCACAGTCGGCGGCTCGTGGTCCGAACAGCGCCTCGTGCAGCGCCGCCTCGTCGATGTCGGCCGACTCGCTGTTCTGCAGGACGGCGATCGTCACGCCCGTCTCGGGGTAATGGGCGAGCCACGTCGAGAAGCCTTCGATGTCGCCGCCGTGCCAGACCCGACGGCCCGCGCTGGTGTTCGTGACGAACACGCCCATGCCGTAATCCGAATCGAGGCCGCGCTGCCAGGCCTCGGGCATGCCCGATTTCGTCGTGCGGCCGTCGCTCAGCGTGCCCGGCGCGATCATCTGGCGCAGCGTGGCCGGCTGCAGGACGACGCCCGAGAACAGGGCGTGCGACCATCGCAGCAAGTCGTCGACCGTCGTGCGCAGGCCCCCTGCGGCGCCGGGAATCGTCGGGCTGATCCATTCGGCGTTCTTGTATCCGCCCGATGTGCGTTTGGCCTTCTTGTAGCCCTGCGCGCGGTAGGCGACGACGTCGACCGGGTCGTCGAATGCGGTCTGCGTCAATCCAGCCGGTTGGAACAGTTGCTCCCGAAAAAAGACGTCGAGCGACTTGCCGGAGACGCGCTCGATGACCACGCCGAGCAACGCGTAGTTCGAGTTGCTGTACGCCCAGCGCGTGCCGGGCTCGAACAGGAATCTCGGCTCGAGCCGCGCGATCCACGCGACCATGTCCTGCGAAGTGCGCGCGACGGACTTGGTGCGCTGCCCTTCGGGATCCTCGGCGTAATCGGGAAGCCCCGACGTGTGCACGAGCAACTGCCGGAGTGTCACCGTGCTGGCCTGGGGCAGTTCCGGCACGAATTGCGCCAGTGCGTCGTCGAGCGACAGCCGTCCCCGTTGCACGAGCCGCAGCACGGCCGCGGCGGTGAATTGCTTCGTTACCGAGGCCAGCTTGAAGACCGTGACGCGACGGACCGGCACGTCGTGTTCGAGATTGGCCGTTCCGTACGGCCGCACGAACAGCGGCTGACCGTGGCGCGCGACACCGACGATCATGCCGGGCGCGCCTTGCGACATCGTCTTGCGAATCGAGGCTTCGATGGCGGTGACGGAGGGCTCGCAGAGTCCGGTGGTCGTGGCATCCGGGCGTGCCAGCGCGAAGCGTCGCCTGGGGTTGATAGAGAAAGGTTCCAGCTCGGCGCCGACGCGCTCCCGCAGGAGCGTGCCGGCGCCTTGCCTACTGCGGAGTTACTTGCCGTCGCGATCCGCGTCGCCCGGCATCGCGCGCTCGACAGTATCGCGTGCGCGCTCGAAGGCGTCGCGCGTCGCGTGCTTCGCGTCCTGCCAGGCCAGGCGGGACCTGCCGCGCGTCGAGTCCCAGGTGCGCTCGAACTCCGGCTCGACCTCGTCGAACGTGCGGCCGTGATAGTCCGGATATCGCTCATAACCCATGCGATAGGCCGGACCGTAGTCGTCGAAGCTCGAACCGGTCGTCACGTACGAACGTGACGAGTAGTTCTTCTTCCAATACGCGTCCTCGACTTCCGGATTGATCCGGTCGGCAATGGCCTTGCCGCCGAGCGCACCGGCGACGGCGCCCACCGCCGCACCGATCGCGGCGCCCGCCGGGCCGCCCAGGCCGCCCGCAGCCGCGCCCGCCATGGCACCACCCGCGATGCCACCGACGGCGCCGCCTGCGAAGGCACCACCCGCGACGCCAGCGGCGTCCTTCTTGTCGTCCTCGTCCAGCAACCGGTTCCGATCCTTGTCCGCCATGGTCCATCTCCTTTCGTGGAAAAAATTTCCCAGACCCGCATCGGGTCAGGTGGGGCATTTCAAGATGGACGCGGAGTCGAGTCTGTAGGAGCCCGTGTGTCACGACGACGGGCTAACACTTCGCTGTGTGACACGGCGCGCTGTCACGAGTAGGCGATGTACATCTGTCGAAGCGAACAGCAACACCGATCGTGAGGAACCACATGCGAAGCCGTGAGCGGCGCGGGTCACCTGCTACGGCTCGACTCGGCGCGTCGTCGGCGCCGACGAGCAATCAATCCCGAGCGTTGAGGATCGCGCGCGCGGCATTGCGACCCGCCGTGCCGCTGATGCCGCCGCCGCCGTGCACGCCGTTGCCGCAGAGCCAGAGGCCGTCCACCGGCGTGCGATGGTTCGACCAGCCCGGCATCGGCCGCATGAACAGCATCTGGTCGAGGATCAGCTGGCCGTGGTTCAGGTCGCCTTCGGTCAGGCCCCAGCGCTGCTCGAGGTCGAGCGGCGTGATCGAACGCACCTGCTGCACCGAATGCCGGAACGCAGGATAAATCGACGCGAGCGTCTCGATGGCGCGGTTCTCGAGCGTCGGCCGCAGGGTCGACCTGTCGCCGCGGCGCTACGCATACGGCGCGAACTGAAAATGGATCGAGACGACGGGGCCCGCCGTCGTGGCTTCGAGGTATGGGTGCTCCGACACCTCGCCGTACTTGGCCGCGTCGTAGGCACGCTCGAGGTACTTGAGCGTCGGCGCGACGACCACCGTGCCCTCCGGCAGGCCATGGCGACCATCCGTGAGCGCGCACACCTTGGCGACCGAGCCGCGCATGCGGATCGACTGCGTATGCCAGACGAACTCGGGGGGCAGCTCCGGTGCGCCGACCAGGCCGAGC
>DASUYI010000323.1:0-20554 GCA_036377475.1 Steroidobacteraceae bacterium
CCGGACAGCGTTTCCATGAAGCGCACGGCATCGCCGATGGCGGTGACCATGCGGCGGTACTCATCCACCAGCGGTGAGTGGCCCACCCAGCTGAGGTTCCAGTACTCGGGATGGTGCAGGTCGGCGAAACCGCCGTCGATCAGCGCGCGCACGAAGTTGAGCGTCAGCGCCGCACGCTCGTAGCCGCGCAGCAGCAGTTCGGGATCGGGTTCGCGTTCGGCCGCCGTGAAGCCGGGGCGGTTGACGAGGTCGCCGCGGTAGCACGGCAGCGTGACGCCATCGCGCGTTTCCGTGTCGGCCGAGCGCGGCTTGGCGTACTGCCCGGCGAGGCGCCCGAGTCGGATCACCGGCTTCTTGAGCCCGTGCAGCAGCACGAGGCTCATCTGCAGCAGTATCTTGAGCTTGCGCGCGATCTGGTCCGACTCGCAGTCCGCGAACGTCTCGGCGCAGTCGCCCCCCTGCAGCAGGAACCGTTCGCCGCGCTGCGCCTCGGCGATCTGCTGCTTGAGCGCCTCGACCTCCCACGACACGACGATCGGGGGCAGCCGGCCGAGCGCATCCACGGCCCGGGCGAGGGCGGCCGGGTCGCGGTAAGTCGGCTGTTGCTGGGCCGGCCGGGACGTCCAGCTCGACGGCGTCCAGTCGGGGGTCTGCAGAACGGCGCTCATGGGCAAAAAAGACCTCTGGCGACGATCCTACGGGAAAAGTTTGCAGCGCAAAAGAAACAGGGGGTGGGCGCGGCCCGCGCGTTTCGTCAGAATCGCGCCCCTCATTACGACCGACCGCCGCCGCCCGCCACCCCGATCGCGGCCGGAGCGGACGTACCAGGAGAGACGATGCAGAAGGTATTGATTCTAGGGGCCGGCAAGATCGGCGCCCTCATCTCGGGTTTTCTCGCGGACAGCCGCGATTACGACGTCCACGTCGCCGACGTCAACGGCAACGCCGCCAACGCCGTCGTGGCGGCGCACGGCCTGCCGAACCTGCGTGCGCACGAGTTCGACGCGGCCGACCCGACGGCCCTCGAGGCACACCTGCGCCTCCATCCGGCCGACGCGATCATTTCGAGCCTGCCCTTCTATTGCAACGTCAGGGTGGCCGAGGTCGCGCGCAAGGTGAATGCGCACTATTTCGACCTCACCGAGGACGTCGCGGTCACGCGCGCGGTGCGGGCGCTGGCCGAAGGCTCGAGCCGCGCGTTCGTGCCGCAGTGCGGCCTCGCGCCCGGCTTCATCAGCATCGCCGCCAACGCGCTGATCCGGCACTTCGACGAAGTCCGCAGCGTCAAGCTGCGCGTGGGCGCCCTGCCCCAGCACCCCAACAACGCGCTCAAGTATTCGCTGACCTGGTCGACCGACGGCCTGATCAACGAGTACGGCAATCCGTGCGAAGCGATCGTCGACGGCCGCGCGGTCGAAGTCGCGCCGCTCGAGGGCCTCGAGGAGATCGAGATCGACGGCATGATCTACGAGGCGTTCAACACCTCGGGCGGCCTGGGCTCGCTCGCCGAGACGTACGGCGCTCGCGCGCAGACCATGGACTACAAGACGATCCGCTACCCGGGCCACTGCGCGCAGATGCGCCTGCTCATGAACGACCTCAAGCTCAATTTCGACCGTGCAACGCTCAAGCGTGTGCTCGAGAACGCGGTGCCGCAGACGCTGCAGGACGTCGTGATCGTCTACGTGGCGGTCGCGGGACGCCAGCACGGCGAGCTGCGCGAGGAGAATTACGTCAGCAAGATCTACCCGCAGGTGATCGCGGGGCGACTCTGGTCGGCGATCCAGGTGACCACCGCCGCCGGCATCTGCGCCGTCGTGGACCTGGTAATGCAGCACGACGGTCGGTACCACGGGTTCGTGCGCCAGGAGGACTTCGCCCTGGTGGACGTCCTCGCCAACCGGTTCGGCCGGTACTACGCCGATGGAGGTGGCAAGGAAGTCTCCGCGCGAATGATCGTGGCCGGCACGACCGGCCAGCAGCGCGTCGCAGCGGCGGCGGGAGGTGCGCGATGATCGATGCCTTGCTGCAGAGCCTCGGGCTCGAAAAGACCAACGCCGGCACCTGCAGCGGCGAAGGCTGGCTGAACGACGACGACGCGCGCGTGATCGAGTCGATCAATCCGACGACCGGCGAGGTGATCGCCCGCGTGCGGGCGACGACGCCCGCGCAGTACGAGCAGGTGATGGCTTCGGCCGTCGCCGCGGCCCGGGCCTGGCGGTCGGTGCCTGCACCGAAGCGCGGTGAGGCCGTGCGTCTCATGGGCGAGGAACTGCGCAAGCACAAGTCCGCACTCGGCAGCCTGGTGTCGCTCGAGATGGGCAAGATCAAGGCCGAAGGCGACGGCGAAGTGCAGGAGATGATCGACATCGCCGACTTCGCGGTCGGCCAGTCGCGGATGCTCTACGGCGTGCAGATGCACTCCGAGCGCGCGAACCACCGGATGTTCGAGCAGTGGCACCCGCTCGGGGTCGTGGGCGTGATCAGTGCGTTCAACTTCCCCGTCGCGGTGTGGTCGTGGAATGCCTTTCTCGCCGCGATCTGCGGCAACGCCACCGTGTGGAAGCCTTCGCCCAAGACCGCGCTCTGTGCCGTGGCCGTGCAGCACGTCTGCAACCGCGTGCTCGAGCGTCACGGTTATCCGCCGATCTTCCAGCTGTTCATCGACGACGGCGTGGACCTCGCGGTCAGGTTCGTCGAGGACCGTCGCGTCGACCTCGTCTCGTTCACGGGCTCGACCGCCGTCGGGCGCGACGTCGCGCAGCGCGTCGCCAGGCGGCTCGGCAAGTCCCTGCTCGAACTCGGCGGCAACAACGCGATCATCGTCGACGAGTACGCGAACCTCGATCTCGTCGTGCCGGCGGTGGTGTTCGGGGCCGTCGGCACCGCGGGCCAGCGCTGCACGTCGACGCGGCGGGTGTTCGTGCACCAGTCGCGCCTGGCCGAACTCGAGCGGCGACTCGTCGGCGCGTACAAGCAGGTACGTATCGGCGACCCGCTCACGCAGGGCACGCTGATGGGGCCGTTGATCGACGGCAACTCGGTGACGCGGTTCGAGGCCGCGGTGGCGCAGGCGGTCGAGAACGGCGGCCGGCTGCTCTGCGGCGGCAAGCGGCTCGACCGGCCCGGCTTTTTCGTCGAGCCCGCCATCGTCGTCGCTCACGGCGAGTGGGAGATCGTCCGCACGGAAACGTTCGGCCCGGTCCTCTACCTGGTGCCGTTCAGCACGCTCGAGGAGGCGATCCAGGCGCAGAACGAGGTCGCGCACGGGCTCTCGTCGGCGATTTTCACCGACCGGCTGCAGCACGCCGAGCGGTTCCTGTCGGCGGCGGGATCCGACTGCGGCATCGCCAACGTCAACATCGGCACCTCCGGGGCCGAGATCGGCGGCGCGTTCGGCGGCGAAAAGGACACGGGCGGGGGCCGCGAGTCGGGCTCCGACGCCTGGAAGGCCTACATGCGGCGGCAAACCTGCACGGTCAACTGGGGCACGGACCTGCCGCTCGCGCAGGGCATCAATTTCGACCTGTCCGCTTGAGACCCGGTCAGCGACGCCGCGTGAAATCCTCGTAGACATTGCGGACGAAATCGTCCGGCGACACGCCCACGCCCGGGCGGGAGAACTGCGCGTCGAATTCGGCGGTCGGGTGCCTCGCCTGCACCTGCTCCAGGCCTTCGCCGTTTTCCACGGCCGCGCGGACCTTGCGGCCGACCGCGACGAGCATGTCGCGATACGCCGCGAGTTGCGCCCGGTTCGAGACGGCGCCATGCCCCGGCACGATCACGGTGGTGGCGTTCGAGCGCGCCAGCGCCGCCTCGACCGCCGCGACCAGACCGGCGAGCGACCCGCCGGCAGCCACGTCGACGAACGGATACTGGTTGGTCCAATAGACGTCCCCGAGCGCGATCACGTTCGCATTTGCCCAGCGCACGGCGAGGTCCGCGCCCGTGTGCGCACTGGCCACGGGCATCACATCGAGCCGATCGCCGTTGAGATGGAACGCCACCCGGTCCGTCGTCGTCACGACCGGCAATGCGGCAGCCGCGGCGGAGACACGCTCGCCACCGGACCGTTCGCGCAGCCGTTCGTGTCCGACCAGCACCGCGCCACGACCCGCCGCCGCCTCGTTGCCGCCGGTGTGGTCGAGGTGTCCGTGCGTGACGATCACGAAGCGCAGCTCGCCGGGAGCGATGCGCGCGACCGTCTCGAGCAGTTCCGCCGCGCGATTCGCGAGTCCGGTGTCGACGAGCACCGTGCCGTCAGGGCCGGACCAGACGACGACGTTGCCGCCCGCGCCCGAAACTACGCTCAGCTCCGGACGCACCTGTTGCACCTGCAGCGGCGCCGGCGCGGCCGGTTGCGCAAGCGCGCCGCCGCACGCGCTGCCGAGCAGGACCGCGAGCACCCGCGCGAGCATCGTCGTTCGAATGAAACCGTCGCGCATCCGTCCACGCTCCTGCACCCGAGAAAAGTATAGGACAAAGGACGACCCTCCCGAGGGCTGCGGTATCATGCGGTCATGACGGCACTGGCAGGACGCGGAACGGTGCTTCGACGCGCGGCATTGGGTTGCCTCGCGCTGAGTGCAGGCCTGCTGTCGCTCGCGTCCGCGCGCGGGGCGCCCGAGCCGCAGGCCGAGGCCGTGCTCATCCCGGTGACCGGACCCATCGGCCCCGGCACGAGCGATTTCTTCGTGCGCCAGCTCGAGGCCGCAGAGGAGTCTGCCGCACACCTCGTGGTGTTGCGCATCGACACGCCGGGCGGCCTCGAGACCGCGATGCGCGACATGATCCAGGCGATCCTCGGCTCCGAGGTCCCCGTGATCGGCTACGTCGCCCCGAGCGGCGCGCGTGCCGCGAGCGCCGGCACGTACCTGATGTATGCGAGTCACGTGGCGGCCATGGCGCCGGCGACGAACCTCGGCGCCGCGACACCGGTGCAGATCGGTGGCGTTCCGCCGGGCGACGACTCACGCCCCGCCGACCGCAAGGATCCCGAGGCCCGGGACGACGCGCCGGAGTCGTCGCCAACGCCCGGGTCGGCGATGGAGCGCAAGGCCGTCAACGATTCCGTCGCATACATCCGCGGTCTCGCCGAGCTGCGCGGTCGCAACGTCGACTGGGCCGAGCGCGCGGTGCGCGAAGGCGTCAGCCTGCCGGCCGACGAGGCGCTCGAGGCGAAGGTGATCGACCTGGTCGCGAACGACCTGCCGGAGCTGCTCCGGGCGCTCGACGGGCGCGTCGTCAAACTGCAGGTGCGCGAGGTCACGCTGCAGACCTCGGGGCTCGTGCTGCGCGAAGTGCAGCCGGACTGGCGCACGAAGCTGCTGCAGCTGATCACGAATCCCAACGTCGCGTACCTGCTGATGCTGATCGGCATCTACGGCCTGCTGCTCGAGGGGTACAACCCCGGCAGCGTGCTGCCCGGCGTCGTGGGCGCGATCAGCCTGCTGCTAGCACTGTTCGCGTTCCAGGTGCTGTCGGTCAATTACGCGGGGCTCGCGCTGATCGCACTCGGCGTGCTGCTGATCGTGGCCGAATCGTTCGTACCCTCCTTCGGCACGCTCGGGCTCGGCGGCATCGTCGCGTTCGTGATCGGCTCGGTCATGCTGCTCGACAATGAAGCCCCCGGCTTCGGCGTCGCCTGGCAGCTGATCGCCGGGATGGGGTTCGCCGGCAGCCTGCTGCTGCTCGGCATCGTCTCGTTCGCGGTGCGCTCGCGAAAACGGCCCGTGGTGAGCGGTCGCGAAGGGTTGCTGCGCGAGTCCGCCGAGGCCGTCGAAGCGTTCGAACGCCGGGGGCTCGTGCGCGTGCACGGCGAGCTCTGGAACGCGGTCACGCAGACGCCCGTCCGCGCCGGCCAGCGGCTGCGCATCGTGGGCGTCGACGGGCTCACGCTGCAGGTCGAACCGGCGACCGACTGAGTAATCGCACGAGGAGTCCACACGCATGTTCAGCATCCCCACCCTGGCCATCGTCGTCGTCATCGCCGTCGTGCTGGCGACGCAGATCTTCAAGATCCTGAATGAGTACGAACGCGGCGTCGTGTTCACGTTCGGCCGGTTCACGGGCGTCAAGGGGCCAGGCATCATCATCCTGATCCCGCTGGTGCAGCGCATGGTCAGGGTGGACCTGCGCGTGATCGTGCTCGACGTGCCGACGCAGGACGTCATTTCACGCGACAACGTCTCGGTGAAGGTCAACGCGGTGATCTATTTCCGTATCGTCGAGCCGGACAAGGCGATCATCCAGGTCGCGAACGCGTTCGAGGCCACGAGCCAGCTCGCGCAGACGACGCTGCGCTCCGTGCTCGGCCAGCACGAGCTCGACACGATGCTCTCGCAGCGCGACAAGCTCAACGTCGACATCCAGCGCATCCTCGACGCGGCCACCGATGCCTGGGGCATCAAGGTCGCCAACGTCGAGATCAAGCACGTCGACCTCAACGAGTCGATGATTCGCGCCATGGCGAAGCAGGCCGAAGCCGAGCGCACGCGGCGTGCAAAGATCATCCACGCCGAGGGTGAGAGCCAGGCCGCGGCGATGCTCGTCGAGGCGGCGCGTCAGCTGGGCGCGGAGCCGAAGGCGCTGCAACTGCGCTACCTGCAGACGCTCGCCGACCTCTCGAGCGAAAAGAGCACCACGATCGTGTTCCCGCTGCCGCTCGACCTGATCAAGCCTTTCCTGAACGACCGGTAACCGGGCGGACCGACACGGTCAGCGCTTCCTCGCCTGCGGCCGGCGGCCGACGCCGCGAGCTTCGCGCTGCGCCAGCGCGAGCTGCTCGTCGAGCCGCTTCGCCGACACGGGCAGCAGCGTCTTGAGCTCCTGGGCGTACAGCGACAGGCGGAATTCCTCGACCATCCAGCGCAGGCGCTCGCGCTCGGTCGCCTCGATGTCGGCAACGGTCGAGGCCTCGAGCCGCCAGAGCTCGGCCTCGTACTTGCCGACCTGTGCCTGCAGGCGCCGGTCGCGCTCGACGTCGCCGCGTGCACGCTCGAGCCGCCGCACGACCGCCCGGATGTATTTCGGCAGCTGCGGCCACCAGGCATCCGGCGTGTGCCGGACCCAGCCGGGCGCGAGCAGCGATTCGACCTGACGGGTCACGGATTCCCGGGTGGCTGCGAAGCCCGTGCCGGTCATGGACGCGAGCGCCGATCGAACCTCCTTGAGCGCGACGAGCACCCCGCGCACGGTCCGTGCGATGTCGGCCCCGCGGTCCACGACGTCGGCGCGGCCACGCTCGACGAGCGAGTCGAACTGCGCCTTGGTGCGTGGCAGCGGAGAGCCGCCGTCGCCGCCGTCCGCACTCGTGTTTCGGGGCAGGTCGCGATTCAGGATGGCCTCGTCGACGGCGCGATCCGCGATCTCCCCGAGCAGGTCCTTGCCGAAGCCCGAGGCCGCGACGAGCAACGTGAACTCGCGATCGGTCGCGAGCTGCCGACGCACGAGTTCGTGCTGCTGCGGCACCGCGAGCGCGGCCAGTCGCAGCAAGCCGCCGCGCGTGGCGCGTAGCGCCGCCGCCGGGCTCGTGTAGAGGACCAACCGCACGCTCGTGCCTTCGTCCTGGACGCCGGGGTAGGCCCGCAGCCGAAGCCCGGCCTGTCGCACGGTCACCTCGACGGGAATGTCGCCGAATTCCCACGACCGCACGCCGCCGCGCTCCCACTCTGTCGCGGCCTCGCCGAACGGCGCTGCGCTCACGCTGACGCGGAACTCCTCGCGCAATGCCTGCAGGTCCCGCCCTTCGCGCAGCACGCGGCCCGCCGGGTCGACGATGCGCAGGTTGAACCGCAGCCACGGCGGCAGCGGCACGGCCTCGACCTGGGCCTCGTCGACGACGATGCCCGCTTCCTGCGTCGCGAAAGCCGCGACCGCCTGCAGCAACGAGCCTTCACCGAACAGCGGGAGCTGGCCGAGCAGCCGGTCGGCGGCAGCGGGGATCGGCACGATCTCGCGCCGCACCTCCTTGGGCAGGCCGCGCAGCAGCGCGATGACCTTCTCGCGCAGCCAACCCGGAATGAGCCATTCGAGTCGCTGCTCGTCGAGCGCACGCAGCAACGCCCGCGGCACGACGAGCGTGACGCCATCGTCGGGCGCGGTGGCGTCGTACCGGTAGTGCAGCTGCAGTGCGTTGCCGTGGACGTCGAGCACCGACGGATGGTCGTCGCGCCGCAGAAGCGGCAGCGGTTGGGCGAGAAACACGTCCTCGGAGGCATCGAGCACATGCGGGCTCGATCGCTCCTGATCGCGCCACCAGCGCTGAAAGGCCCGGGTCGACGCCACCTCGGGCGGAAGGCGTTCGAGGTAGAAACGCACCAGCGGTTCGTCGCCCGCCAGCAGGTCGCGCCGGCGGAGGCAAGCTTCGACGGCCTCGAGCCGAGCGCGCGTGGCCTCGTTGCGTTCGAGGAACGCGTAACGCTCCGCGGCTTGCCGTCGCACGAGCGCCTCCTCGACGAACATCCGCCGCGCCGCGACGGCATCGACGGTCGCAAAACTGACCTTGCGACCGCTGCTCAGCACGCGGCCATACAGCGACACGGTCTCGCGCGCGAACGCCATGCCGCGGGCCGGATCCCATTCGGCGTCGCCGTACGTGCGCCGCACGAGGTGCGCGCCGGCCGACTCGATCCACGACGGCTGCACCTGCGCGACCATCCGCGCATAGAGCCGGTGGGTCTCGACCAGGCTCGCGGCGACGATCCAGTGCGGCGACCGTTTCTGCACCGGAGTGCCCGGCGCGATCACGAACCGCGTGTCGCGCGCACCGAGGTACGTGCGCTGCTCGTCCAGCACGCCGATGCCGCCGAGAAAGCCGGTCAGCAACGTCTGGTGCAGCACTGCAGTGCTCACGACTCGTCGGTCCGGGTCGCGCGTCGGGGCCTTGGCCAGCCCCTGCGTCATGTCGAGGAGCTGGTCGCGCAGGTCCGCCCACTCGCGCACGCGCACGAACGAAAGGAAGTTTTCGCGACACCAATGCCGCAGCGTGCGATTGCCGCCGGCCGCGGGCTCGCGCGACGCGGACCAGAGGTTGAGCACGGCGACGAAATCGGACCGCTCGTCGGCGAACTGCGCGTGCTTCTCAGCCGCGGCCTCGGTCTTGTCGGACGGACGTTCGCGCGGGTCCTGGATGCTCAGGAACGCGACCAGCGTCAGGCACTCCTCGAGGCAGCCAGTGCGCCCGGCCTCGACCAGGATGCGCGCCAGGCGCGGGTCCACCGGCAGCGCTGCCATCTGCCGGCCGAGGCGCGTGATGCGGCGGTCGCCGTCGACCGCGCCCAGCTCCAGCAGCAGGCGGTATCCGTCGTTGAGGAGCCGGGCGTCGGGCGCGTCGAGGAACGGGAACTCCTCAGGCCCGCCGAGCGACAGGGAGGCCATCTGCAGCACGAGGCTCGCGAGGTTCGTGCGGAGGATCTCGGGTTCGGTGTAGCGCGGCCGCGCGAGGTAATCCTCCTCGGAATACAGCCGGAGGCAGATGCCCTCGCCTTCGCGCCCGCAGCGCCCCCCTCGCTGGTCGGCGCTCGCCTGGCTCACGGGCTCGATCGGCAGCCGCTGGAACTTCGCGCGCGCGCTGTAGCGGCTGATGCGCGCCAGGCCCGCGTCGATCACGAACCGCACGCCCGGGATCGTCAGCGACGTCTCGGCGACGTTGGTCGCGAGCACGACGCGACGACGCGCGTGGCCCGCGAACACCCGATCCTGGTCGGGCCCCGCAAGCCGGCCGTACAGCGGCAGTACGTCCCAGTCGACCCGGCCGCGCACGAGCACGTCGCGCGTCTCGAGGATCTGCTTCTCGCCCGGCAGGAACACGAGCGCGTCGCCACGGATGCCCCGCGAATCGCGCTCGAGTTCCTGCAGTGCGTCGCGGATCGCCTCCGGCAGCGGCGGCGCCGTTTCGTCTTCTTCCGCGAGGGGCCGGTAACGCACCTCGACCGGGAACGTCCGGCCCTCCACGTCAATCACCGGCGCCCCGTCGAAATACTCGGCGAAGCGCTGCGTCTCGATCGTGGCCGAGGTCACGACCAGCCGCAGGTCGGGACGTCGCGGCAGCAGCCGCTTGCAGACGCCCAGCAGGAAATCGACGTTGAGGTTGCGCTCGTGCGCCTCGTCGAGGATCAGCGTGTCGTAGCGCAACAGCAGCGGGTCGCCCTCGAGTTCCCGCAGCAACAGGCCGTCCGTCATCAATTTGACCAGCGTCCGCGGACTCGTGCGGTCGACGAAACGCACCTGGTACCCGACGAGGTCGCCGGTCGACGTGCCGAGCTCCGCGCTGATCCGGTTCGCGAGCGCCTGCGCGGCGATGCGTCGCGGTTGCGTGTGGCCGATCAGGCCCGTGATGCCGCGGCCGAGTTCGAGACAGATCTTGGGCAGCTGCGTGCTCTTGCCGCTGCCGGTCGCACCGCTGACGATCACGACCGGGTGGTCGCGGATGGCGCGCGCAATGTCGTCGCGACGCGCATGCACCGGGAGCGTCTCGTCGTAGCGGATCGGCGGCAGCGATGCCCGTCGGGCCTCGACCAGCGCCGCCGCGCCCTGGACCTGGGTCTCCAGCCGGGCAAGTTCGCGCGCGTCGATTTTTGCCGGACGCCGCGCGAGCCGATCGAACGCCGGCTGCAGCCGGCGCTGGTCGCGCAGCGCGCACTGCGGAATCGCCTCGCGCAGCGCCGCGAGCCGCGCGGCGACGTTCTCGGGGACCTCGCGCATGGTCTCAGCCCAGCTCGCGCTTGGCGACGCCCCAGAGCGCTTCGAGCCGTTCCATGTCGACCTCGCCCGGCGTGAGGTTCTCGCGCGCGAGCAGCGCTTCCACGTGGCGGAAGCGCCGTTCGAACTTCGAGTTCGCCTCGCGCAAGGCCACCTCCGGGTCCACCCCGAGGTGACGCGAGGCCTGCACCAGCGCGAACAGCAGGTCGCCGAGTTCCTCGCGCACGCGATCGGGTCGCGCTCCTGCGAGCTCGTGCTGCAACTCCGACACTTCTTCCTGGACCTTCTCGAGCACCCCGCCGGCATCGGGCCAGTCGAAGCCGACCTTCGCGGCGCGCGACCCGAGCTTCGCGGCCCGCGTGAGCGCAGGGAGCCCGAGCGTCACGCCGTCGAGCGCGCCCGTGCCCTGCCCACGCGCCTCGCGCTCCGCGCGCTTGTGTTCTTCCCAGGCGTGCGTCTGCGCCTCTGCACTCTCGATCCGCGCGTCGCCGAAGACGTGCGGATGGCGCCGCTCGAGCTTGTCGGCGATCGTCGCGGCCACGGCCTCGAAGTCGAACAGGCCGCGCTCCTGCGCGATCCGCGCCTGGAAGACGACCTGGAACAACACGTCGCCGAGTTCGTCGCGGACGGCATCGACGTCGGCGCGTGCGATCGCGTCGGCGAGTTCGTACGCTTCCTCGATCGTGTGCGGCGCGATCGAGGCCCAGTCCTGTTCCCGGTCCCAGGGACACCCGCGCTCGCGATCGCGCAACCGTTCCATGATCCGCAGCAGCCGTTCGAGGTTCGTCATGGCCGGCCCGTGCGCACCAGCCGTGACAGCGTCAGCAGCATCGTGGCCGTCGCGCCCCAGATCTGCCGGTCCTGGTACCGGATGTCGTGCGTCACGATCGCGTGCCCGGCGAAGTGCCGCTCGCGCGGCACCTGGTTCGCCGGCTCGAGCGCGTATTCGAGCGGCACCTCGAACGCGTCCTCGACCTCGGTCGTGTCGAGCTTGAGCACGAACCCGGGCTGCACGAACGCGACCACTGGAGTGACGCGGAAGCCCGAGATCACGACGTGGTCCCGCAGGTAGCCCGCGAGCGACACGTAGCGAGCCTCGAGGCCGATCTCCTCCCGAGCTTCGCGCAGCGCCGCTTCCCACGGACCGGCGTCGGCGTCCTCGATGCGGCCACCGGGGAAACTGACCTGGCCGGCGTGATTCTTGAGGTGCGATGCGCGCAGCGTCAGCAGCACGTTGAGGCCGTCCGGCCGCTCGACGAGCGGCACCAGCACGGCCGCGCGCGCCAGCCGCTCGGGCAGGAACTGACGCAGCTCGGCGATCTGCTCGGGCGTGAAATTCGCCGCATACGGGAACTCCGGCTCGCTGCCTGGCACTGAATCGAGCAGCAATTCGGCGATCCGTTCGCGCAGCGGCCTGGCACCGACCTCCTTGGGCAGCCCCAAACTCACTCTCCCGATCCGGGCTTGCCGCGTTCGCCACCCCGCGTGAGCTGCGCCGGATCGAGCAGCCGGGTGAGGCGCTCGAGGCCGAGGTCGGTCATCTCGACGGCGACGTCGATGATCGGCCGTCCCTCCGCGTAGGCTTTTTTCGCGATCGCCGCGGCCTTGTCGTAGCCGATCACCGGATTCAATGCGGTGACCAGCATCGGATTGCGGGCCAGCGCGAGCTCGAGCTGCCGCGCGTTGACGGCGAACCCTGCCACGGAACTGCGGGCCAGCGTGCGCGCTGCACCCGCGAGCAACTCGAGGCTCTGCAGCAGGTTGTACGCGATCACCGGCAGCATGACGTTGAGCTGGAAGTTGCCCGACTGCCCGGCGAGGGCGACCGTCACGTCGTTGCCGATCACCTGGGCGCCCACCATCGCCACGGCTTCGGGCACCACGGGGTTGACCTTGCCCGGCATGATGCTGCTGCCCGGTTGCAGCGCAGGCAGCGCGATTTCCGCGAGCCCCGCCAGCGGGCCGCTGTTCATCCAGCGCAGGTCGTTTGCGATCTTGGTCATCGCGACTGCGAGCGAGCGCAGGTGGCCCGACAGTTCGACCGCCGTGTCCTGCGACGCGAGTGCCGCAAAGAAATCGCGCGCAGGTCGCAGGTCCAGGCCGGTCTGCTGCGACAGCAGCGCCGCCACGTTCTCCGCAAACCGTGGATCGACGTTGACGCCGGTGCCGACCGCGGTACCGCCCTGCGCGAGCGCGTGCAGGCGCGGACGACACGACTGCAGTCGTGTCACGGCGTCCTCGAGCTGGGTGCGCCAGGCGCCCATTTCCTGGGCGAGCGTGACCGGCATCGCGTCCATCAGGTGCGTGCGACCGGTCTTGACGTGGTCACCCACGTCGGCGGCTTTGCGCCCAATGGTGTCGATCAGCTCCTTGATCGCCGGCAGCAGCGACTCGGACAGCGCGAGGGCCGCGCTCAGATGAATCACCGTGGGGATCACGTCGTTGCTGCTCTGGCCGCGGTTGACGTGGTCGTTCGGGTGCACGGTCACCGTGCCGCCGCCTGCGTACTGCGTGGCGAGACGGGCGACGACCTCGTTCGCATTCATGTTGCTGCTCGTGCCCGAGCCGGTCTGGAACACGTCGACCGGGAAGTGCGCGTCGTGTCGGCCCTCGGCCACTTCGAGCGCCGCGCGTTGAATCGCGAAGGCCCGCACACGGTCGAGGTCGCCGAGTGCGAGATTGGCCCCCGCCGCGGCCCACTTGACCAGGCCCAGCGCCCGGATGAATCCGCGCGGCATCGGCAGACCGCTGATCGGGAAATTCTGCACCGCACGTTGCGTCTGGGCGCCCCAGAGCGCCTGCGCAGGCACGCGGGTCTCGCCCATGCTGTCGCGTTCGACGCGGTAGTCGGTGTCGGTCATCGAAGGAATCTACGCTCCGGGACCAGCGCAGGCGCTCGGACCGGAGCCTGCGGTATCATCGTGAATCGTAACATTTCCCGGATTTCCGCATGAGTCTCACCCCGCTGACTGCGCTCTCGCCCGTGGACGGGCGCTACGCCGGGCGCTGCGCCGACCTCCGGGACATCTTCAGTGAACAGGGTCTGATGCGGGCGCGCGTGCGGGTGGAGATCGCGTGGCTGCACGCGCTCGCCGCGGATCGCAGGATCCCGGAACTGCGCGGCCTCACGCCGAACGACCTCGCCGTGGCCCAGCACGTTGCCGAAAGCTTCGACGCGGCTGACGCCGCCGCGGTCAAGGCGTTCGAGCGCGAGACCAATCACGACGTCAAGGCCGTCGAGTACCTCGTCAAGAAAAAGCTCGGCGCACATCCGGCCTGGCAGTCGCGCATCGAGTTCGTGCACTTCGCCTGCACGTCCGAGGACATCAACAATCTTTCCTACGCGCTGATGTGCCGCGACGCACGCACCAAGGTCCTCCTGCCGCACATCGACGCGTTGCTGGGTGCGCTGCGTTCGATGGCGCATGCGCACGCCGACGACGCCATGATGTCGCGCACGCACGGGCAGGCGGCGACCCCCACGACGCTCGGCAAGGAAGTGGCCGTGTTCGTGCACCGGTTGCGGATCGCGCGGGCCGCGTTCGCGGCCGTGCCGATCCGCGGCAAGATCAACGGCGCCGTGGGCAACTTCAACGCGCACGTCGCCGCGTACCCCGACGTCGAGTGGCCTAAGCTCGCGCAACGGCTGGTCGAATTGCTCGGGCTCGAATGGAACCCGTACACGACCCAGATCGAACCGCACGACTGGGACGCGGAGTACTTCGACGCACTCGCGCGCTGCAATTCGATCCTGATCGACCTCTGCCGCGATTTCTGGGGCTACGTCTCGCTCGGTTACTTCCGGCAGAAGGTCGTCGCGGGCGAGGTCGGCTCCTCGACGATGCCGCACAAGGTCAACCCGATCGACTTCGAGAACGCCGAGGGCAACTTCGGCCTCGCCAACGCGCTGCTGCGTTTCCTCTCGGAGAAACTGCCGGTCTCGCGCTGGCAGCGCGACCTCACCGACTCGACGGTGCAGCGGAACATCGGCGTCGCCCTCGCGCATTCCGACATTGCCGTCCAGTCCGTCTCGCGCGGGCTCGCACGGCTCGAGGTGGACCGTGCCGCGCTCGCGGAGGAACTCGCGCGGAACTGGGAATTGCTGGCGGAGCCGATCCAGACCGTGATGCGTCGCTACGCGGTGCCCGAAGCCTACGAGCAGCTCAAGACCCTGACGCGCGGCCGTCGCATCGACGCGGAATCGGTCGCTCGGTTCGTCGAGGGCCTGCCGATCCCGCCGGCCGAAAAGGAGCGCTTGAAGCGGCTCACGCCCGCGGCCTACATCGGCCTGGCAGCCAAACTCGCGCGCGACGTCTGACAGCGCCCGCGCAATTTTTACATAACCGGACCCGCGTCACGGAAATGACGTCGTCGCTGCGGCAGGATTTCGTCCTGGAAATCGCGACCTGGCGGCACGATCGTGCGGCGATCGAAGGCGTCCGCAGGGCTGTATTCATAGAGGAACAGCACGTTCCCGAGCACGAGGAATGGGACGACCTCGACCCCGTCGTCCCGCACGTTGTGGCGTATGCTGTCACCGCGGCGGCAAAACGTGACCTGGTTGGCACTGGCCGGCTGGAACCGACCGGTAAGATTGGCCGTGTCGCCGTACTGCCGCAGTACCGTGGCACCGGGGCCGGCCTCGCGATCATGCGCCGCCTCGTGGACCTCGCCGGAGAGCGCGGATTCACCGAGGTGTACCTGAACGCGCAGACGTACGCCCGCGGATTCTACGAGCGGCTGGGTTTCCGGGCAGAGGGCCCGGAATTCGATGAGGTCGGGATACCGCATCAGCGAATGCGCCGTGCGGTCGGGAATCGGGATGGAACAACGGCTGGACACGACGGGGACGCGCAGCCTGCTGGCGAGCCTCGATGAGTACCGCATCGCCGTGGCGGAGATCGCCACGCGCGCGCGCCGCTCGCTGTCCATCTACACGACCGACCTCGAACCGCAGATCTACGACACCGACCTGTTCCTCGAGCCCGTCAAGCGCCTCGTGCTCGCACGCAGTCATGCACGGCTGCGCGTGCTGATCTCCAATCCGGGCCGCGTGTCGCGCGACGGCAATCGTTTCATGATGATGGCGCGCCGGCTGACGAGTTACATCGACCTGCGCAACGTCGCGCCCGAGTATCGCACCAACCCGTGCTCGTTCATCGTCGCCGACGACAAGGCGATCGCGTACCGCCAGCAGGCGTCGAAGTGGGAAGGCATCGTCGAGTACGACGACGCGTCCATCGTCAAGCGTTACCTCGCGTACTTCGACGAGGTCTGGGCCGGCAGCCTGATCCAGCCCGAAATGCGCGCGACGGCGGTGGACCTCTGACACGGCGTCGCCCGCGCGCCTGTAGGCGCGCCGCCGCCCTTTGCTCCGCCTCGGCTCCTGCCACGGCAGGCTCGCTATAATGGCCGACATGGTCTGGAAACCCGACGTGACCGTCGCCGCGGTGGTGGAACGCGACGGCAAGTTCCTGTTCGTCGAAGAGCGTGCCGGCGGCCGGGTCGTGCTGAACCAGCCGGCCGGTCACCTCGAAAACGGCGAGACGCTGTTCGAAGCGGTCACGCGCGAAACGCTGGAGGAGACGGGCTGGTCGTTCGTGCCGGAGCACGTCGTCGGACTCTACGTCTGGCAACCCGAGCACCTGGCGCGGACGTTCCTGCGCGTCGCATTCCGCGGCCGCCTCGAAGGCCACGATCCTGCGCGACCGCTCGACCACGGCATCGTGCGCACGCGCTGGCTCGACCGCGATCAACTGCTCGCCGCGCAACCCAAGCATCGCAGCCCGCTCGTGCTCCGCTGCGTCGACGATTACCTCGCGGGATCGCGACATCCGCTCGAGGTCCTCACGCACCTGATGCGCAGCCGCGGGGAAGAGAAAGCGGCCAGCGGATAGCGGCTGGCAAAAAGCCGCAGGTGCGCCGCACTTCGGGCACGCGCCGGCCTCGGACTATCCGCCACCCGCTATCCGCCATCCGCCATCCGCTAGAATCCCCGGATGCCCTCGCGCGTCGTCCTGGCCATTTCCGGTGGCGTCGATTCCGCCGTGGCCGCGATCCTGCTCAAGCAGGCCGGCCACGACGTGCACGCGCTGTTCATGCGCAACTGGGACGAGGACGAGGACGGCTACTGCACTGCTGCGGCGGACCTGCAGGACGCTCACAAGGTCTGTGACGACCTGGACATTCCGCTGCACACGGTCACCTTCGCCGCGGAATACCGCGAGCGGGTCTTCACGCATTTCCTGGACGAGCTGCGCGCAGGTCGCACGCCGAACCCCGACGTCGCCTGCAACCGCGAGATCAAGTTCGGCGTCTGCTTCGAGCACGCGATGCGGCTCGGCGCGGATCTCTTCGCGACCGGGCATTACGCGCGATCCGAGGGCGCTCGCCTGCTGCGCGGCCTCGACGCGGCCAAGGACCAGAGTTATTTCCTGCACACCGTGCCCGGCGCGATGCTTGCACGCACGCTGTTCCCCGTGGGCGCGCTGCCCAAGAGCGAAGTACGGCGCATCGCGCACGCACACGCGCTGCCCGTTCACGACAAGCGCGACAGCACGGGGATCTGCTTCATCGGCGAACGACCGTTCGCCGAATTCCTGCGGACGTACCTGCCCGCACAGCCCGGCCCGATCGAAACGCCGGAGGGCCGGGCGCTCGGCGCGCATCGCGGGCTCATGTATTACACGCTGGGCCAGCGTCAGGGCCTCGAGGTCGGGGGCGTGCGCGGCGCGGCCGAAAAACCCTGGTACGTGGCGCGCAAGGACCTCGAGCGCAATGCGCTCATCGTCGTGCAGCAGCACGACCACCCATTGCTGCTCTCGAGCGTGATCACGACCGAGCCCGCCCAGTGGGTGGCGGGCGTGCCGCCCGTGTGCACGGGCCGTCGCTTCCGCTGTACCGTCAAGACACGCTATCGCCAGGCCGACCAGCCCTGCGAAGTCGAACTGCTCGCCGACGGACGTTGCCGCGTCCGCACCGATGCGGCCCAGCGAGCGGTCACGCCGGGACAGTCCGCGGTGTTCTACGACGGTCCCGTCTGCCTCGGCGGCGCCATCATCGCCGGGACTGGTCACATGCTGCCCGAGGTCGAATCCAGCCGGGCCGTCGGTCTATAATTCGTCGGTTTTGGTCGCGCCGATTCCCGCCCCGGAGGTTCCATGAGAGACAGCTTCAAGACCCGCAGCTCGCTGGCGGTGGGTAACCAGTCGTACGAGGTGTTCAGCCTCCCGGCGCTGCAGGGCCACGACCTCGACCGCCTGCCGTTCTCGCTCAAGGTGCTGCTCGAGAACCTGCTGCGCTTCGAGGACGGCGTCAACGTGACGCGCGAGGACATCGAGGCTCTGCTCAAATGGGACGCCAAGGCGACGCCGAACCACGAGATCGCGTTCACGCCGGCGCGCGTGATCATGCAGGACTTCACGGGCGTCCCCGCGATCGTCGACCTCGCCGCGATGCGCGAAGCGATGGTCCGCCTCGGCGGCGACCCGCAGGAAATCAATCCGCTCGCCCCGGCCGAGCTCGTGATCGACCACTCCGTGCAGGTCGACGCCTACGGTGCTGCCGACTCGGCGCTCAGGAACACGACGATCGAATTCGAGCGCAATGGCGAGCGGTACTCGTTCCTGCGCTGGGGCCAGAACGCGTTTCGCAACTTCCAGGTCGTGCCGCCGTCGACGGGCATCGTGCATCAGGTCAACCTCGAGCACCTCGCACGCGTCGTGTTCGCCGAGACCAGGGATGGCGTGAAGCGCGCGTTCCCCGACACGCTCGTCGGCACGGACTCGCACACGACGATGGTCAACGGCCTGGGTGTGCTGGGCTGGGGCGTCGGCGGCATCGAGGCTGAAGCCGCCATGCTTGGTCAGCCCGTCACGATGCTGATTCCGCAGGTCATCGGGTTTCGCCTCAGGGGCAACCTGCCGGCCGGCTCGACGGCCACGGACCTGGTGCTGACGGTCACCGAGATGCTGCGCAAGAAGGGCGTGGTCGACAAGTTCGTCGAGTTCTTCGGCGACGGCCTCGCCAACCTGCCGCTCGCCGACCGTGCGACGATCGCCAACATGTCGCCGGAATTCGGCAGCACGGTCGCGATCTTCCCGATCGACGAGGAGACGATCCGCTATCTCGAGCTGACCGGACGCGCGGCCGAGCAGGTAGCGCTGGTCGAGGCCTACGCCCGGGCCCAGGGCCTGTGGCGCTGCAACGGCATGCGGGAAGCGGATTACACCGACGTGCTCGAACTCGACCTCGCGACCGTCGAGCCGAGCCTCGCAGGCCCGAAGCGTCCGCAGGACCGCGTCCCGCTCAAGTCGTCGAAGGAAATCTACCGCAAGCACCTGATCGCGATGGCGACCGAGCGCGCCGCGAAGAATCCTGGCGCCACGGGCACGGCGACCGTGACGAGCGGCGGCCAGACGTTCGACGTCGTCGACGGCGCGGTGCTGATCGCCGCGATCACCAGCTGCACCAACACGTCGAACCCGAGCGTCCTGATCGGCGCCGGGCTGCTCGCCCGCAAGGCGCGCAAGCTCGGGCTGGTCGCGAAGCCGTGGGTCAAGACGAGCCTCGCCCCGGGCTCCCGCGTCGTGACCGATTACCTGCAGAAGGCCGGCCTGCTCGCCGACCTCGAGGCCATTGGCTTCTACGTCGTGGGCTACGGCTGCACGACCTGCATCGGCAACTCGGGCCCTCTGCGCCCGGAGATCTCCGACGGCGTCAGGACCGCGGACACCATCGCAAGCTCCGTGCTGTCCGGCAACCGCAACTTCGAGGGCCGCGTGCACGCCGAGGTCAAGATGAACTTCCTCGCCTCGCCGCCGCTCGTCGTCGCCTACGCGCTCGCCGGCACGATGGACATCGACCTCAACAACGAGCCGATCGGCACCGACACCGAGGGCAAGCCGGTCTTCCTCAAGGACATCTGGCCATCGGCGCACGAAGTCGCCACGACCGTCGGCGCGTCCGTCGACGCGGCGATGTTCAAGAAGAGTTACGCGAGCGTCTTCACGGGCGACGAACACTGGCAGGCCATCGAGGTGCCCAAGGACGAGGTCTACCAGTGGCAGGCCACCTCGACCTACGTGCGCAACCCGCCTTATTTCCACGGCATGACGATGACGCCCGGCGGGGTCGCGGACATCCGTGGCGCGCGCGCGCTCGCGGTGCTCGGCGACTCGGTCACGACCGACCACATCTCCCCCGCCGGCAACATCGCGAAGTCGAGCCCGGCCGCGAAATACCTCATGACGCAAGGCGTGCAGCCGGCGGACTTCAACCAGTACGGCGCGCGTCGCGGCAACCACGAGGTCATGATGCGCGGCACCTTCGCCAACATCCGGCTGCGCAACCTGCTGCTGCCGGGGACCGAGGGCGGCGTCACGCTGCACATCCCGACGGGCGAGCAGATGTCGATCTACGACGCGGCCATGAAGTACAAGGCGGAGGGCACGCCGTTGATCGTGATCGCGGGCAAGGAGTACGGCACGGGCTCGTCGCGTGACTGGGCGGCCAAGGGCACGATGCTGCTCGGCGTGAAGGCCGTGATCGCCGAGAGCTTCGAGCGCATCCACCGGTCGAACCTGATCGGCATGGGCGTGCTGCCGCTCCAGTTCAAGGAAGGCGAGCGGGCGCAGACGCTGGGCCTGACCGGACGGGAGAGCTTCGAGCTCATCGGGCTGAATGGCGGGGCGGCGAAGGTCGTCACCGTCGTCGCGACGCCCGTCACGGGCTCGGGCGCGCCGATCAAGTTCGAGGCGCGGGTCCGCATCGACACGCCGAAGGAGCGCGAGTACTTCCAGCACGGCGGCATCCTGCAATACGTGATCCGCCAGCTGGCGAGCCAGAGCAAGGC
>DASUYI010000324.1:0-5715 GCA_036377475.1 Steroidobacteraceae bacterium
CTTCACGGTCCGAGCCAGCGGATCGCTGCAGCGCTCGTATTGTCCGCGTAAGGGGCGGAGTTCGTCACGGCGCGTTCGCCGAGCTCCGTCAGGGCTGCGCGCAGGTCGCGCTTCGGATCGCCGCTGAGCGAGGCGATCTGCTCCTCCGCGAGCCCCGCCCAGAGCCCGTCGGAGCAGAGCATCAGCACGTCACCCACCTGCAGCACGCGACGTCCGCTCAGCGTCATCTCCGGCAGCGCCGGATCGCCGCCGATGCAGCATTCGACGTAGTTGCGCATCGGGTGAGCCTGCGCCTGGCGCTCGGTGATCCGGCCCGCACGCAGCAGCAGTTCGACGTGCGAATGATCGCGCGTGCGCTCGAACACCTTGCCGCCGCGCAACTGGTACACGCGGCTGTCGCCGACGTGTGCCCAGTATGCGTTGCCGCCCTGCACGAGGCAGATCGCGCACGTGGCGCGCGGGCGGATCTCCGACGGCAAGCCGCTGCCGAGCGCGACGACGGCGTCGTGCGCGCGTCCGACCGTGAGGTGCAGGAATCCGTCAGGGTCGAACAGCGGCCGGCTCGTCTCCCAGAACTCGCCGAGCATCGTGCGGATGGCAACTTCGGCCGCGCGCGCGCCGTCCGCATGCCCGCCCATGCCGTCCACGACCGCGAGCAACACCGTACCTTCGGCGTCGGCGATCGCGACTCGATCCTGGTTTTCTTCGCGATGCCCGATGAGACTCAGGTCCGCGTGCTCGATCTGCAAGGGACGCTCCGGCACGCCCTGTGTCGTGTAGACTTATCAACGTTTTATAGCACTTGCCGCAGCGCACATACAGCTTCGTGCCGCGTCGGTTTATTTTCCAGTTGAGTCGAGACTGCCCCCGATGATCCGCAGCATGACCGGCTTCGCGCGACGCGAGCGCCAGGGCCCGTGGGGCACGCTCACCTGCGAGATCCGCGCGGTCAACCACCGGTACCTCGAGCTGTCGTTGCGGATGCCCGAGGACCTGCGCGCCATCGAGAACGACGCGCGCCAGGTGATTTCGGCGGCCCTGCGCCGCGGCAAGGTCGACGCGGGGCTTTACCTGCGAGGGGCCTTGGCGCAGGCGGCCAGCATCGAGATCAACCGGTCGCTGGTCGAGCAGGTGGCGCGCACCGCGGCCGACGTGGCAAGCCTGGCAGGGGGTTCGCTGGCGACCGTCAGTCCGCTCGACCTGCTGCGCTGGCCGGGCGTCATCCGCGAGGCCGAGAAGGATTTGCAACCCGTGCAGACCGCGGCAATGGAGTTGCTGCGCGAAACCGTGCACGACCTCAACCAGTCCCGCGCGCGCGAGGGTGCCCGCATCCGCGAGATGCTGCTCGGCCGCTGCGAATCGCTGCAGCAGAATGTCGCGACCTTGCGCGCGCGCCTGCCCGGGATCAGCGACCGCATCCGCACACGCGTCTCTGAACGCGTCGCGCAACTCGGCACGCAGGTCGACGCCGCCCGTCTCGAGCAGGAGCTCGTGCTGATCGCGTACAAGATGGATTTCGAGGAAGAGCTCGACCGGCTCGGCAGTCACGTGACCGAAGCCTGCCAGGCGCTCGACGCCCGGGAGCCGTCCGGCCGTCGCCTCGATTTCCTGATGCAGGAACTCAACCGCGAGGCGAACACGCTGTCGTCGAAGTCGCAGGACGCGGACACGACGCGTGCCGCGGTGGACATGAAAGTGCTGATCGAACAGATGCGGGAACAGGTCCAGAACGTCGAGTGACCCACGCTTGAGCGCGTCGACCCCGCCGCCGCGTCGCGGCCGCCTGTTCGTGATCGCTGCGCCCTCCGGCGCCGGCAAGACGTCGCTCGTGCGTGCACTGATGGAGCGGGAGCCTGCGCTGCGCTTCTCGGTCTCGTACACGACGCGACCGCAGCGCCCGACCGAAACGCACGGCCGCGATTACTTCTTCGTGTCCGGCGAGGAATTCGCGGCAATGGTCGAACGCGGCGAGTTCCTGGAGCACGCACGCGTGTTCGACAACCGCTATGGCACGGCTCGCGCACAGGTCGAGTCCTCGCTCGGCGCCGGGCAGGACCTGATCCTCGAAATCGACTGGCAAGGCGCGCGGCAGATCCGGCGCGCGATGCCCGAATGCGTCGCCATCTTCGTGCTGCCGCCCTCGCGCGCCGAACTCGAGCGTCGCCTGCGCGGTCGCGGCACGGACGCCGAAGCCGTGATCCAGCGCCGGCTGCGCGATGCGGCGGCCGACATGACGCACTGGAACGAGTTCGATTTCGTGGTGGTCAACGACGACTTCGACCGGGCGCTCGACGACCTGCTCGGGGTGGTCCGCGGCACCGAAACGGAGCGCACCGTCGCAGACCGGCCCGGGCTGGCTGAACTGGCTGCTCGCCTGACGGCTGGGGGAAGCGGATAGCGGATAGCGGTTAGTAGAACAGCGGCTCCGCCGCACGCCGGCACAGCCGGCTTCCTACTATCCGCTAGTTACTATCCGCTATCCGCTATCCGCTTCCCGCTTTCCCGGTCTCCCGCCGCTTGCTATGCTTTCGCCCCTTTCCCCTTTGCGTTACCCCCAGACCCATGGCTCGTATCACCGTCGAAGATTGCCTGCAGAACGTCCCGAACCTGTTCCAGCTGGTGCTCGTGGCGGCCCGCCGCGCGCGCAAGCTCGCGAACGGCGCCGAGGCGACGCTCGAGTGGGAAAACGACAAGCCGACGGTGCTCGCACTGCGTGAGATCGCGGCCGGCCACGTCGGAGCCGAGATCCTCGAGGAGCCGGACCTGCCGCCACCGCCGCCGCCCGAACTGATGCCGGAGCCGGAGTTCATGGGCGAGTTCCGCGCGCCGCAGATCGGTCTGGGAGACTGACCCGAGCGCCGCTCCCGATCCCGCATGGACGTCACGTCTTCCCTGCGCAGCCTGCTGCCCTACGGAAGACGGTCCATAGGGATCAACCAGCTCATCTCGAAGCTCGAGACCTACCTGCCGCCCGACCAGGTCGAGCGGGTCCAGGAAGCCTACGACTTCGCGTTCCAGGCCCACGACGGCCAGCGCCGCCGGTCCGGTGAGCCCTACATCACGCACCCGGTCGCCGTGGCGGACCTGCTGGCCGACCTGCGCCTCGACGCGCAGACGATGATCGCCGCGATCCTCCACGACGTGATGGAGGACACGCCCAACACCAAGGACGAAATCACCGAACGCTTCGGACGCGAAGTGGCCGAACTCGTCGACGGCGTCAGCAAGCTCGACCAGGTCCAGGTCCGCAGCCGCGCCGAGGCGCAGGCCGAGAGCTTCCGCAAGATGCTGCTCGCGATGGTCCGCGACATCCGCGTGATCATGGTCAAGCTCGCGGACCGCACGCACAACATGCGCACGCTCGGTGCGATGCCGCCGGCCAAGCGGCGCACGATCGCGCGCGAGACGCTGGAGATCTACGCGCCGATCGCGAACCGCCTCGGCATGCACACGATCAAGCGCGAGCTCGAGGACCTCGGCTTCCGCGCGTTGTACCCGCGGCGCTACAAGGTCATCGAGTCGGCCGTGAAGGCCGCCAAGGGCAACCAGAAGCAGTTCGTCGGCCGGATCGCGGCTTCGCTCAAGGAGGCGCTCGACCTGGCCGGCATCGGCGCACGCATCGAGGGTCGCGAGAAGGACGCCTACAGCATCTACGAGAAGATGCGGCGCAAGAAGCTGTCCCTCAACGAGGTGGTCGACGTCTACGGCTTCCGGCTGATCGTCGACCGGCCCGACACCTGCTACCGCACGCTCGGCGTGGTGCACGCCGTGTTCAAGCCGATGCCAGGCCGTTTCAAGGATTACATCGCGATACCTCGCGTCAACGGCTACCAGTCGCTGCACACGACCCTGTTCGGCCCGAACAGCACACCGATCGAGGTGCAGATCCGCACCGAGGAGATGCACCGGATCGCCGAGTCCGGCATCGCGGCGCACTGGCAATACAAGGAAGGTGGCGGCTCGGGCATCGGGCTCCACGGCGATCGCGCCCGCGAGTGGCTGCAACAGCTGGTCGAGATCCAGCAGGGCGGCAATTCCGAGGAGTTCCTCGAGAGCGTCAAGGTCGACCTGTTTCCGGACAAGGTCTACGTCTTCACGCCCAAGGGCGAAATCCGGCGCCTGCCGCGCGGTTCGACCTGCGTCGACTTCGCGTACGCCGTGCACACCGACGTCGGCAACCGGTGCGTCGCGGCCAAGGTGGACCGCCGGCTCGTGCCGTTGCGCACGCCGCTGCGCAACGGCCAGACGGTCGAGATCATCACGGCCAAGGGCGCGACGCCGAATCCGGCCTGGGTCAACTTCGTGGTCACGGCGAAGGCACGGGCATCGATCCGCCAGTACCTGAAGAGCCTCAAGCGCAGTGAAGCGATCGAGCTCGGCAAGCGCCTGCTGAACCAGGCACTCGAGGAGTTTTCGCTGACGTTGCGCAAGATCCCGCAGGAGTCGGTCACGGCCGTCGTGGGCGAGCTCGGCCTCCGGACGCAGGACGAGCTGTTCGAGCGGATCGGGCTCGGGGAACGTGTCGCGCCTTTCATCGCTCGTCGCCTGCTGCCGCCGGAGTCGGAGGCCGTCGCCGAGGGAACCGCGGGCCCGCTCGCCATCGCGGGCACCGAGGGGCTCGTCGTGTCGTACGCGCGCTGCTGCTTTCCGATCCCGAACGATCCGATCCTCGCGAGCCTCTCGACCGGCCGCGG
Organism: Steroidobacteraceae bacterium; assembly: GCA_036377475.1. GTDB lineage: Bacteria > Pseudomonadota > Gammaproteobacteria > Steroidobacterales > Steroidobacteraceae > RPQJ01. The sequence continues at coordinate 4,695 of DASUYI010000324.1, forward strand.
CGTCGTGATCCACCGCGAGGCCTGCGGCAACCTCGCCTCGTTCCGCAAGCAGCCCGAAAAGTGGATTCCAGTGACCTGGCAGCCGGCGACGGACCGGGAGTTCCACGTCGAGATCCGGGCCGACGTCACCAACCGCATGGGCGTGCTCGCCTCCGTCGCCTCGGCGATCGCCGGGACCCAGACCAACATCGACCGGGTGTCCGTCGTCGAACGCGACACCGACACCTCGACGCTGATCTTCGAACTGCTCGTCCAGGACCGGAAGCAACTCGCGAGCGTCATGCGCGCCGTGCGCGGGATGCCGGAAGTGCTCAAGGTCGCGCGCACGCTCGCGTGACGCGACGAACGTGACGACGCGAGCGGACGCTCCGCGGCTCCGGGCCCTCATGGGAGCGGTCACCGCGGCCGCGTTCCTGTCTCCGGTCAATGGCGCCATCGCGCAGGAGGCGGTCAACGCGGCCGACGCGGCTGCGCTGCGCACGAGCCAGGCGGCCGTCGGGGCGCGCACGACCGAACACACGTTCGTGGACCAGCACGGTCGCCCCCTCCGACTCGCCGACCTGCGTGGCCGACCGCTCGTGGTCAGCTTCGTGTTCACGAATTGCTACGTCGTCTGCTCGGGACTCACGCTGCACTTGCGGGACGTCGTCCGGATCGCGCGCGAAACGCTGGGGGCCGACGCGTTCGGCGTGCTCACGCTCGGTTTCGACAGCGTCCACGACACGCCGCCGCGCATGCTGGCGTATGGCCGGGACCGCGGCATCTCGGACCCGGGCTGGATGTTCGCCAGCGCGGACGCCGCGACGGTCCGCCGCTTCACCGACGAGCTCGGTTTCACGTGGGCGCCTTCGGCGCGTGGTTTCGATCACATCGCGCAGGTCACGATCCTCGACGCGGAGGGCGTCGTGGTCCGGCAGGTCTACGGCGAAGCGTTCCAGCCGCCGGAACTGGTCGAGCCGCTCAAGCAGGTGATCCTGCGTCGACCCGTCACGCGGTCGTCGCTCGAGGGGCTGATCGAGCG
>DASUYI010000325.1:0-7272 GCA_036377475.1 Steroidobacteraceae bacterium
GCCGCCGCATTCGAGCCAGACGCGCTTCATGTTCGATTGGCCCGAGTACTGCAGCATGCGCTTGCCGGTGCGCGTCGAACCGGTGAAGGCGATGCAGTCGACGTCCATGTGCAGCGCGAGGGCCTCGCCAGCCGTGTGGCCGTAGCCCGGCAGCACGTTGAACACGCCTTCGGGAAGGCCGGCTTCCGCGGCGAGCGCGCCCAGCCGGATCGCCGTGAGGGGTGACTTCTCGGACGGCTTCAGGACGAAGGAATTGCCCGCCGCGAGCGCCGGACCGATCTTCCACGCCGCCATGATCAGCGGAAAGTTCCAAGGCACGATCGCCGCGACGACGCCGACCGGCTCGCGCGTGATCAGCGCGAGCGCGTCGTGCGACGTCGGCGCGACCTCGTCGTAGACCTTGTCGACGGCCTCCGCGTACCAGGCGATGCAGCGTGCGGTCGCCGGAATGTCGACGGCGAGGCTGTCGCCGATCGGCTTGCCCATGTCGATCGTCTCGAGCAACGCGAGCTCGTCGCCATGCGCGAGGATCAGCTCGGCGAATCGCTGCAGCACGCGCTTGCGCTCGCGCGGCGGCTGTCGGGCCCAGACGCCCTGCTCGAAGGCGCGCCGGGCCGCCGCCACGGCACGATCGACGTCGGCCCGGTCGGTCGAAGCAACGGACGCGATCACGCGCCCGTCGATCGGGCTCACGTCGTCGAACGTCGCTCCGCTCGCGGCCGCGACGTAGCGGCCGTCGATGAAGGCCTGCCCGTTGACCTGCAGTGCGGCGGCCCGGTCATGCCAGTCCTGGGCGGGCTGCGCAGCGGTGTGGCTCATCGCGTCTGGCTCTCACTGTCGGCGAATGGAAAACGGTGCGGCGGGTCGCACCGCGCTCAGAACGTCGGCGGGGTGTTGGCCGAGACGATCTCGCACGGTTCGGCGCTCGTGTTGCGGAAGCGGTGCGGGATCGCGCTCGTGAAATAGTAGGCGTCGCCCGGCCCGAGCTGGCGTGTTTCCGCGCCGACGGTCAGTTCGATGTGGCCGCCCACGATCACCCCGCCTTCCTCGCCTTCGTGCCGCAGCATGTCGGCGCCGGTGTCGGCTCCCGGCGAGTACTTCTCGTGCAGCAGCGCCATCGCACGATTCGGTCTGCGCGGCGCGACGAGCCGGTAGGTCACGGAACGGTCGCCCATCACCGCGAGTTCGTCGTTGCGGAAGAACACCTGCGGACTCGCCGTGAAGTCGAGCGTGAAGAACTCGGCCAGCGACATCGGGATGCCGTCGAGCACCTTCTTGAGGGAACTGACGGACGGGCTCACGCGGTTCTGCTCGATCAGCGAGATCAGCCCGTTGGTGACCCCCGCGCGCTTGGCGAGCTCGCGCTGGGACAGGCCGTACATCGTACGGACGGCACGCAGGTGGGCGCCGACGTCGAGATTGAGTTCGCTCACGGGGTGTTCAATATCCTGCACACATGGGTCTAAAACGGGCCGAATTTCACGTCCGTTTGAGGCAAGTGTCAATTTTATTTATCATCGACCGCCCAGCCCCGACCCCCAGACACCAATGTCCGCGCCACTCCAGCGTCCCGACCTCGAAGCCTTCTGGATGCCGTTCACGGCGAATCGCCAGTTCAAGGCGAACCCGCGCCTGCTCGTCCGGGCGGAAGGCATGCACTACTGGACGTCGGACGGGCGCCAGGTGCTCGACGCGGTGGCGGGCCTCTGGTGCGTCAATGCGGGGCACGGGCGCCGGGAAATCACCGAGGCAGTGAGCCGGCAGATCGCGACCATGGAGTACGCGCCGCCGTTCCAGATGGGACACCCCGTCGGATTCCAGCTCGCGAACGAGGTGGTGCGCTGGATGCCCGAGGGCCTGAGCCACGTGTTCTTCACGAACTCGGGCTCGGAGTCGGTCGACACCGCGCTCAAGATCGCGCTTGCATATCACCGCGCGCGCGGCGAAGGCACGCGCACGCGCTTCATCGGTCGGGAGCGTGCTTATCACGGCGTCGGGTTCGGCGGCATCTCCGTGGGCGGCATCGTCAACAACCGCAAGTGGTTCGGCCCGGGCTTGCCCGGCGTGGACCACCTGCCGCACACGCACGACCTCGCCCGCAACGCGTACACCCGCGGCGAGCCCGAGCACGGCGCGAACCTGGCCGATGATCTCGAGCGTCTCGTGACGCTGCACGACGCGAGCAACATCGCGGCCGTGATCGTCGAGCCGGTCGCGGGTTCGACCGGAGTGCTGATCCCGCCGAAGGGTTACCTGCAGGGCCTGCGTGAGATCTGCACGAAGCACGGCATCCTGTTGATCTTCGACGAGGTCATCACGGGCTTCGGGCGATTGGGTGCGCCTTTCGGCGCGCAGTACTTCGGCGTCACGCCGGACATGATCACGATGGCCAAGGGCCTCACCAACGGCGCGGTGCCGATGGGCGCGGTCGCGGCGAGCATGAAGATCTACGAGACGTTCATGCAGGGGCCCGAAGGGGCGATCGAGCTGTTCCACGGCTACACCTATTCTGCGCACCCGGTCGCGTGCGCGGCTGGCCTCGCGACGCAGGAGATCTACCGCAAGGAAGGGCTGCTGACGCGGGCCGCGGAACTGTCGACGTGCTGGGCGGACTGCGTCCACTCCTTGCGCGGCCTGCCGCACGTGATCGACCTGCGCAACCTCGGGCTGATCGGCGCGATCGAGCTCGATCCGATTCCCGGCAAACCGGGCGCCCGCGGTTACCAGACCTTCGTGCGCGCGTTCGAGAAGGGCCTGCTCGTGCGCGTCACCGGCGACATCATCGCGCTCTCGCCGCCGCTGATCATCGAGAAGAGCCACGTCGAGCAGGTCTTCGGCACGCTCGCCGAAACGCTGCGCGAACTCGCCTGAGGGCTCTCGGACGCGCTCCAAACGGACAGTGCAAGGCACGCGCTGGGGGCGACCACAAAACTCCGATCCTAAAAAAACGCCCGGCCTCCTCACGGAGACCGGGCGTCGGTTCACGCGGATGCGATTGCGCTTACTCTTCGGCGGACCAGGGGAAGCTGGTCGAGACCGAGAAGATCGCCACGCCTTCGCTGCTGGAGACGTCGTCCGGCGTACCGTCGAGCGCCTTCAGGTCGCTGCCGTCGGCGTACTTCAGGCCGAAGTCGAAGTGGCCGAGCGTGTACGACACGCCCACTGCCCAGTCGAAGTAATCGGTCTGGCCGTACGCGAGCTCGATGCCGTCGCCGTCGCTGTACCCGACGTGCGCGTTCAGCCCGAAGTTGGCCGGCAGTTCCCATTCGCCGTTCGCTTCGAGGTAGAGCGCCGACTCGTCGAGATTGGCGTAGTCGGTCGAATACGAGAGCTTGCCGCTCAGCCAGTTCCAGCCGAGCCCGGCATAGACTTCCCAGAAGTCCAGGTCTTCGGCGCCCGGGTACACGTAGTAGATGCCGCCGAAGTCCCAGGTGACGTCCTCGCCGCCGCTGAAGCCCAGGTACAGGTCGGTCTCGATTTCTTCGTCGCAACAGTCGCCGAAGTCGACGTTGCTCGCCCACACGCCGGCATAGAACCCGCTGTCGTGCGCATAGTCGATGCTGCCCTGCAGGGCAGGATCCTGCGACGTCTGGGTGATGCCGCGCCAGTTGTAGTCGCTGTACGCCCCGATCGTCCCGGTGATCTCCGCATTGGCGGTGACCGCCGCGAACGTCAGCCCGACCGCAGCCAGCCCATGGCTCAATTTCATCGCATACCCCTTTGTTGTCTCAACGCAACATGAATAAGACGGACAACACCGCAAGTGTAGCAGAGGCGAGACGGCCCGATAGACGCCGCGCCGCACGACGGTGATTCGTGACGGTGCAGTGCAGGAAGCGTGCCACGACGAAAGTCGTCGGAACGGGGCTGAACGTGGCGCACGATTGCACCGTTCAGGCGCAGCGCACCAGGCGCTCTGCACCGATCGGGGTCGTCAGGCGCCGGGCTCGAATATCGCGTAGAACTTTTGCGCCGGTTCGAGCACTTCCCAGAGACCGCTGAACCCGGCAGGCATCACGAAGCAATCGCCGGGCACGAACGTCCAGCTGCGACCGCCGTCGTCGCTGATGCGCACGCGGCCCTGGGTCAGCACGCAGAGTTCGTTTTCCGTGTACGAGACCCGCCAGGCGCCTTCGCTGCTGCGCCAGATCCCGCCAAAGAAGCGCCCGGTCGCGTCGGTGAAAGCGTTGCGGACGAATTGCGCCGGCATGGCGCTGCCGGGCGCCAGGCGCGCCGGGTCGAGCTCGAGTGCCTCCTCAGCCGCGGCGTGGATGTCGACCTTGATCACTTCGGGACCGGGCGCTGCAGTCATGTGCGTGCTCCGAGGCGGCGGGCGGCCGTGGCGCGCGCGAGGGTATCACGCGTCCTCGTCCGGTTCCCGACGTCGTCGCGCAGCGGCAAGCACCTCGGTGACCTCGCTGTCGCCGGTCTGCTCGAACGACTCGTAGAACGAACCGACCGCGCCGAAATAGATCGGCGCGTGCAGGCAGACGACGCGGTCCGCGACGGCGGCAATGCGTTCGACGGCCTCGCGCGATCCCACCGGCACTGCCACGACGATCGCCGCCGGCGCGAGCGCACGCAGTGCCTGCACCGCCGCTTCCATCGTGGCGCCGGTTGCGAGTCCGTCGTCGACCAGGACGACGAGGCGTTCGCGGACGTCGAGCGGCGGTGCCTCGCCACGGTAGATGTGCTCGCGACGCTCGAGCTCGGCCCGCTCGGCGGCGAGTACGCGCGCGAACGCGGTCTCGGCCGACGGCAACGTGGCGAGCACGTCCTCGTTGCGCACGATGGCGCCCCCGCTCGCGAGCGCACCCATCGCGAGTTCAGGCTGGAACGGCACGCCGAGCTTGCGCACGCAGAGCACGTCGAGCGGCAGCCGGAGCTCGCTTGCGATCTCCGCGGCGACCGGCACGCCGCCGCGTGGCAAGCCCAGCACGATCGCGCCGCGCTCGGACACGGTCGCGGCAAGGGCCTTCGCCAGCTGGCGACCTGCGTCGGCACGGTCCGCGAACCTGCGCATGGCTCACTCCGTGGGTAACGGCTTGCGCTCCATCTCACGCAGCGCGACGACCGATTCGCCGGCCTCGATCCGCCGCACCGCTTCCGCAAAGAGCGCGGACGCCGCGATCACCTCGAGCCTGTGCTCCTCGCCGCCCCGCGGCTGCAGGCGCAACGGCGATATGCTGTCGGTGACCAGCAGCCGGTCCGGGCCGTCGCGATCGAGCAGGCGTTCGGCGCCCGGTGCGAACACGCCGTGTGTCGCGAAGGCGGTCACCGAGCGCGCGCCTGCGGCGCGGCATGCCTGCGTCGCGCGCAGCACGGTCGTCCCGGCGCTGATGAGGTCGTCGATGATCACGACGTGGCGGCCCTCGACCGGACCCACGAGCAGCTCGCCACTCACCACACCACTGTCGCGCCGCTTCTCGAAGATGGCGAGCGCGACGTCGAGCGGACGCCGCGCGACGACGAGGTCCTGCAGCCGTTGCGCGCGTTTCGCGCCGCCGATGTCGGGTGAGACGATGGCGAGCGGCTCACCCGACGACCGTGCGACCACGTGCTCGGCCAGCAACGGCGCCGCTTCGAGCAGGTCCACGCTGCAACGAAACGCGTTTTCGAACGCGGCCACGTTGTGCACGTCCATGGCGATCACGTGATCGACGCCGACCGCCTCGAACAGCTGTGCGACGTAGCGCGCGTTGACTGGATCGCGCTCCTTGTTCCGCCGATCCTTGCGCGCGTACGCGAGGTACGGCAGGCACGCCGTGACGCGCGCCGCGCCGGCGTCCTTGACGGCCGCGATCAGGAACAGGACGCGGCAGAGCCGGTCGTTGGCGCTCGCCGCCGCGTCGCCGCTGAGCGACTGGACGATGTAGACCGCACGACCGCGCACGCTGACGAGGGGCCGCGACTTGTGCTCTCCGCCTTCGTATTCGCGTTCCTCGAGCGGCGCGAGTTCGAGGCCCAGGGCCGACGCCATGCGCCCGGCGAACGGGCGCGCGGCGCGGGGTGCGAACAGCAACGGTGCGGCGTTCATGGCGAGGTCGTGGCCGGTGCGGCGCCGACCGGAGCGTGACGATCAGGCGACAGGCTTGTCGCGCAGGGTCGGCTCTCCGCGCAGGCTGGACATGCGCTGCTGCACCTGGCGCTTCGCTGCATCGAACGCGTCGCGCAGCACGACGTAGACGTCTTCGTGGCCGTCGCGGTCCGGTCGCTCCATGTCGACGACCACGTCGCCGCCCGGCAGGCCGAGTTGGACTTTCACGTTGAACACCTTGCCCTGGTGGTGGTGCCGGTGCGGCGAATCGACGACCACGCGGCAGGACTGGATACGATCGCTGAACACGCCCAGGTGGCCTGCGAGTTCGCGCACGCGCGTCTCGACCGCCGGGCTGCTTTCCATGTGTCTGAAGGTGATCTGGACGGGGATTGTCACGATTCTGCATCCCTCTGCTGTGACGTCCGAACGGACGATTTCATTGTCGAACTCGGCGTCCTGCCGACCATAGGTATTGATCGCAGGGAACCCCGGAGTCGATCCCAAGGGTACACTTCCTGGAGCACCCGTCGAGGGCCGAATCTCGCGTGAATTTCGCAGATCCCGCCTCTGCCCTCTCAAGCCCTTCCGCGCAGGAAGCCTTCGTTGCTGCAATGCAAACTCCGGCTTCCTACGCCACGCTGCACGGGGTGTCCGAACCGATCCGCTGCATCGAAACGCACGTGTCGTGGGTCTTCCTGACCGGACCCTGCGCGTACAAGGTCAAGAAGCCGTTGCGATTGCCGTTCCTGGATTACTCGACGGCGGCGCGACGCGAATGGCTCTGCCGCGAAGAGTTGCGCCTCAATCGCCGGCATGCGCCGGACCTGTACCTCGACATCGTGCCGATTTCGGGCCAACCCGATGCGCCGCGCGTAGGCGTAGACGAAGGGACCGTGTTCGAGCATGCGCTGCGCATGCGGCAGTTCGACCCGGACGATGAACTCACGCACTTGCTGCGGAGAAGCGCGATCACGGACGGCGAGGTCGCCACGTTCGCCGAAGACCTCGCGCGGACGCACGCAGAGGCGACTCGCGCGGACGCCTCGAGTCCCTTCGGCCGCCCGGCCGCGCTGCATCACGTCACGCTCGACAATTTCGAGGAGATCGCCCGCTGGCTGCCGGCGGGGTGCGAGTTCGAGTTGCTCGGCGCACTGCGAGTGCACGTCGAGTCCACGTTCAGCAGGCTACAGTCGCAGATGGAGGTGCGCCGGCGCGACGGATACGTGCGCGAA
>DASUYI010000326.1:0-5527 GCA_036377475.1 Steroidobacteraceae bacterium
GCACGTCCGAAGGGCAGCTCGTCGTCCACTTCAAGCAGTGCGACGACGTGCTGCAGATGAGCCGTCGCAACGCCGCGGAGGCGCTGCGCCAGATCCGAGCAGGAGCCTGAACGGATGACCGAGCCCATAGCCCAACGGCGCGAGCCGACCCAGATCGCGGCCGTGACCGACCGGGCCCTCGAGAAGCTGTTCATCGCGCGCGTCGGCCTGGTGATCCTCATCCTGGCGATACTCTATTTGTTGTGGCGCATCGTCGGCCCGCTCTGGCAACCGCTCGTGTGGGCCGGGCTGCTCGGGGGGCTGCTGGCGCCGGTCAACCGACGGCTCACGCGCCGGCTGGGCAACCGGCCGAAGCTCGCGAGCAGCCTGACGACCGCCGGCGTGGTGGTGCTGCTGCTGATGCCGATCGTCGCGATCGCGGGCGCGGTCGCGGCGCAGGCGGCGCAACTGCTCGAGCGGATCGACACGGACGCGCTGCGCCTGGAAAACCTCGACCTTTCGCACGTGCCCATCCTCGCGCGTCCACTGCAGTGGGTGCAGGGCACCACGGGCGTGACGCTCGGGCAGATCGAGGCATGGCTCGTCACCGGCGTCAAGCGGATGCTCGAGGCGATAGCCGCCTCGGGCGGCTCGGTCATGCTGGGGGCGATCGGCACCATCGTGAGCTTCCTGCTGATGCTGTTCGTGCTGTTTTTCGTGCTGCGCGACGGGCCGGTCTTCGCGCAGCGGCTCGTGCCGATGCTGCCGGTGGAGCCGCGGCTGCGCCAGAAACTCTGGCGTCACCTGATCGACGTGACGCGGGCCGTGTTCATGGGCATCGGGTTGACGGCGCTGGTCCAGGGCGTCCTGCTCGGCATCGGTTTCGCCATCGCCCACCTGCCCTCGCCGCTGGTGTTCGGCGTGCTCGGCGCGCTGTTCGCGCTGGTGCCGGTCGTCGGGACGGCCGTGATCTGGGTGCCGGCCGTGATCTGGCTGCTGATCCAGGGCGAGACGGGTTACGCGATCTTCATGGCCGCCTGGGGCGTGGTCGTCGTGGGGTCGGTCGACAACTTCCTGCGGCCAATCCTGATTTCCGGCCGCGTCGAAGTCCCTACCCTTGCGGTTTTCATCGGCGTCATGGGCGGCCTGTCCGCGTTCGGCTTCATCGGCCTGTTCCTGGGCCCGATCGTGCTGGGACTGTTCGTGGCATTGTTCCGCTTCACGGCAGAGGAACTGGCCGGCCAGGACGCCTAACGCAGGAGTCGAGTCTTGTCGCACACCCCGATCCGGATCGCCACGCGGCGCAGCAAGCTCGCGATGTGGCAGGCCGAGCACGTCATGGCGCTGCTTCGGAGCGCGCATCCGGAGCTGCCGGTCGAACTCGTGCCGATGAGCACCCAGGGCGACCGCGTGCTCGACCGCGCGCTCGCCGACGTCGGCGGCAAGGGGCTGTTCGTCAAGGAACTCGAAGTCGCGATGCAGGAAGGCCGCGCCGACATCGCGGTGCACTCGATGAAGGACGTGCCGAGCGAGCTGCCGCCGGGCTTCGGGATCGTCGCCGTGCTGCCGCGCGCCAACCCGCTCGACGCCTTCATCTCGCGCAAGTACGCGCGCTTCATCGACCTGCCCCAGGGCGCGCGGGTCGGTACCTCGAGCCCGCGCCGGCAGGCGCAGCTGCGTCACGCGCGGCCCGACCTGCGTCTCGAACTGCTGCGCGGCAACGTCGACACGCGGCTGCGCCGGCTCGACGAGGGCGAGCTCGACGCGATCCTGCTCGCCTGTGCGGGGCTGGAACGGCTCGGCATCGCGCACCACGTCACCGAGCAGCTCGGCGTCGACCTGTCGTTGCCCGCGGTCGGCCAGGGCGTGATCGGCATCGAAAGCCGCACCGGGGACAGGCGCAGTCGCGAAGCGCTGCAGGCGCTGCATCACGCGGAGTCCTTCACGCGGCTGGTCGCCGAACGCGCGTTCGCAGCCACCCGGGGCGGCAGCTGCCACTCCCCGATCGCTGCGCATGCGACGCTCGACGGTTCGACGTTGACGGTGCGGGGCTTCATCGGCGCGCCCGACGGCGGCGAGACCTATCGCGACCAGTTGAGCGGCGCGGCCGAGCGCGCCGAATCGCTGGGCCGCGAGCTCGCACGACGCATGCAACACGCGGGCGCGGAGCAGTTGCTCGAGCGGCTGCGCCAAGAGGCCGCCGCCGCCATCACGTGAGCGCGCCGCTCGACGGACGGACGATCGTCGTCACGCGGCCGGCCGCCCAGTCCGGACGCTTCATCGAACTGGCGACGCACGCCGGCGCGCGCTGCATCGCTTTCCCGACGCTCGACATCGAGCGATTGCCACTGTCGGCCGACTCGCTCGAGGACGTTGGCCGCACCGACTGGGACTGGGCGATCTACACGAGCACGAACGCGGTCGAGGCGACGTTCGATGCGCTCGGTCGCGCGCCCGGGGCGCGACACGCGGCGGCGGTCGGCCGCGCGACGGCGCGAGCGCTCGAGCAGCGCGGGGTCAGCGTGTCGCTGCGGCCGGAGACGGCCAACAGCGAAGGCCTGCTCGCGTCGCCCGAACTGCAGGACGTTGCGAACACTCGCGTGCTGCTCGTCAAAGGCGCGGGTGGTCGCGACCTGCTGCGCGAAACGCTGACCGTACGCGGCGCCCACGTCCGCACCCTCGAAGTCTATCGCCGTGCGCTCTCGCAGCCGACGCAGGAGGCGCGGTCACTGCTACACACGACGCTCGTGCGCGACCCGCACGTCGTCGTCGCCGTCACGAGCGCAGAGGTGCTCGCGGCGTTGCTGCAGCTCGTCGGCGCGGACGAGGCGGCACTGCTGCGCACCCGAACGTTGCTGGCGCCGGGAGCACGCGTTGCCGCGACGGCGCACGAGCTGGGATGGGCGGGCCCGATCGTGCAGGCGGCGACCGCCGAGGACGATGCGATGCTGCGCGCACTGCAGGATGCGTCCGGGAGAACCGCGCCGCCCGCGTGATAGCATGCGCGGCGCGGCCGTGCGTGGGTGTGCGGCGCGCAAGCCCCCGATTCCATGACGACCGAAATCGAATCCGTCACCACCGACGTCTCGTCCCGCCGCACGGGCAATGGCGTGAGCCCGATGTGGTTCGCGTTTGCGGCGCTGGCGTTGCTGCTCGCGCTCTACGCGCACTGGCGCTTCGGCCAGTTCGACGAACGCATCGACCGGCTGCGCATGCAATTGGGCGACGTTCGTACGACGCAGGACCGGCTTGCCGAGCAGCTCACGTCCGTGACCGCCCGGCTCGACCAGTCGAACGCCCAGATGCGCAGCCAGGTCCGCGGGTTGCGCGAAGTGCCGACGCAGGTAGGCGAGCTCGGCCAGACCGTCGCCGAGCTGCGGGCACGCACCGAGGCGCCGCAACGCGCGTGGGTGCGCGCCGAGGCGCTTTACCTGCTCGAGCTCGGTGCGCGTCGATTGCGCCTCGAGCACGACGTGCCGACGGCGATCGCCGCGATGGAATCGGCCGACGCACGGCTCGCGACGGTCGACGATCCGGCGGTGGCCGAGGTGCGCTCGCAGCTCGCGCGCGAGCTCACGGCACTGCGGTCCGTCGACGTGCCGGACCTGCCCAACGTCATCGGCCGCCTGACCGCGCTCGAAGCCGCGGCCGAGCACTTTCGCGTGCTCGGCGTGCCGGTCTCGAAGGCGCGTCGCGGCGGACAGGATGCGCCCCGCACGCTCGGCACGTTCGAACGTGCACTGAACCGGATTGCGCAGGCCTGGCACGACCTGTTCTCGTACCGGCGCGTGGAGCCCGGCATGTCGCGCCTCGTCACTCGCGAGGAAGAATCGCTGCGCCGCCAGCATTTCGAGCTGCTGATGTTCGCCGTGCGCATCGCCGCCATGCAGCGGGACCGCGCGGCCTATGGCCAGTCGCTGCAGTCCGCGATCGACTGGCTCGACCGGTTCTTCGACGGGCGCGATGCCGACGTCTCGACGGCCCGCGCGGAACTCGTCGCGCTGTCGGCGATCGACGTCGACCCGGCGCGTCCGGAGATCGGCACGGCCGCGCAACTGCTGCAGCGGGTCATCCGCGCGGGCTCGCCGCCCGCCGCACCATGAGGGGCAGCGTCCTCACCGCGTCCGCGCTCGTCGGCGGCGGACTGCTCGCGCACTTCGTGCTGCAGGACCCGGGCTACGTCGCGATCAGCGTCGGCAACTCGCTGTTCGAGACGACCGTGCCGGTGTTCGTGCTGCTGCTGATCGGGCTCTACTTGCTGACGCGCGCGGGCGTCGAGTCGCTCAGTGCGAAGCGGCGGCTCGCCGAGCTGCGCGCCCAACGCCGCCACCGCCGCGCCCGGGACGACACCCAGCGTGGCCTGCTCGACCTCGCCGCCGGTCGCTGGCGCAGCGCCGAGGAATTGCTGACGCGCGCGGCGCCCGATGCGGACTCCCCGGCGGTCAATTACCTCGTCGCGGCACGCGCGGCGGACTTGCTCGACGCGATCGACCGGCGCGACGAGTGGCTCGCGCGGGCGCAGGAAGCGGCGCCCGCGGAACGTGCGGCCACGCTCGTCACCCTCGCCGAGATGCAGATGCGCCGCGGACAGCTCGCGGCGGCGCTGCAGACGCTCGAGCAGCTCGAAGCCTCCGGCGACCTGAATTCGCGCGGGGTCGAGCTGATGGCGCGGCTGTGCCAGAAGCTCGGTCGAGGGGAGCAGCTGCGGGCGCTCGCGCCCCGGCTCCGCAGCACCAAGGAACTGCCGGAGGAACAGGTCAACGAATTGCTCGCGCAGGTGCAGCTCGAGGAACTGCGTGCGGCCGGCGAGCGACGTGACGTCGCGGCCGTCAACACGGCCTGGGCGGACGTGCCGCGCGCGACGCGTCGCCTGCCGCAGGCGGTCGCGGCCTATGCGCGCTCGCTGATGCTGGCGGACGATCACGTCGCGGCCGAGAAGCTGCTGCGCGAGGCGCTCGACGAGAAGCTCGATCCCGTGCTCGCGCGCCTGTACGGCGACGTCGTCCTGAAGGACCCCCTCGGACCGCTCGATCGCGTCGAGCACTGGCTGCGCAAGTCGCCGGAGGACCCGGAGCTGCTCGCCGCGAGTGCGAAACTCGCGCTGCGCGCCGAACTGATCGGCAAGGCGCGCAGCTATCTCGAGGCGAGCCTGGCCCGCAAGCCGACGCCGGAGAACGCTCTGCTCTACGCCGAGTTGCTCGAGCAACTCGACGAGGGCGATCGCGCGCGCGCGATCCTGCGCGACAGCGTGGCGCGCTCGGTGGGGCGGAGGCCGACGCTGCCGCGCGTGAGATTGCGTCGACAGTAGTCCGTCCGGCGGCCGCTGCGCCGACCTCAAACGGGAAGAGCCCGAAAACCAGGGACACTCCGAATATTCGTCGCCGGCCGCGGCGCGCCGGCACGAATAATTCGGAGTGTCCCTATTCTCCGGCGGCGCGGCGCATGGCCGCGAGCGTGTCCGGCGCGTAGTCGAACGAGTCGAAGAAGAGTTGCTCGCGCGGCAGGCCACGCGCGACGAATTCGTGCCGGATGGCTTCGATCATCGCGG
>DASUYI010000327.1:0-2162 GCA_036377475.1 Steroidobacteraceae bacterium
CCCTTGCGGGCTTCGTCGAACAATTTGGCGAGATCCATCGTTCGTTCGCACCCGTCGGCCGCGCCCGTCGCGCGGCATCTTCTTGCGACGGAATGTGCAACAACGCGGGTACACCTGGCACGCGTTGACACCGGTTCGGATGAAGAAATGAGAGGTGGATGCGCTACGGCGCGCTTGGCTTACGGCTCGCTGCGCTTTGCCGTTGGCCTGCAGCCAAAGGGCAGTGACCAGTGACCAGTGACTAGCGGTTAGTCGGAGGCCGACCTCGTCGGCCGCGCGGCCCAGCCGCTTCCTCCTGAATACCAGACACTGAACACTGGACACTCTCTTCGCTATTCAAGCCCTTGGCCGATTTCTTCCAGCGTCTCGCGCCAGACCTTGAAGCACATCTCGAGGTTCTCGGCCGTCACGCCGCCGTGCAGGATGATCGGCGTCTGCACGACGAGGTCGCCGTCCTCGTCGACGCTCGCCTTCACGGTCGCAAAGCTCGTGTTGATCGCGTTCGGCAATTCTTCCGGCACGCCGCCCTCGAAGCGCATGAACGTGCGCAGCCCGATCATGCCGAATTCACCGCGCGCGTCCTGCCGCTCGCCGACGAACGCGACCAGGAACGGCTGGTCCTGCACCATGCTCTTGATCAGCGGCGCCTGGCCCGGCCGCTCCTCGAGCTCGGTGGCGGCGAAGCCCCAGCGCTGCATGAGCTTGAGCAGGTCGGTCGCGCAGATGCCGTCGAACGTGAATCCGGCGCTCAGGCGCGTGCCGAGGTGCAGGTGGAACTCGAGCGGCGTCGCCCCGTCGTAATCGAGCACTTTCCAGAGGATCGCGATCGCCTCGCGCGCGAGCGCACGCACGGCGCGCCCGTGCGGCACGAACAGCACCTTCTTGAACTGCCCCTCATCGCGCCCGCGCCGCGCGACCTCGAAGCCATGGTCACGCAGCATCTCCGTGCGCGTCGCATCGAGCGCGCTGGTACCTTGCGCGTGGTCCCAGGCCGAGGACGACACGGCGAACGACACCGTGCCGCTGCTCGTGCGCTCGTCCGGCTCGGACCAGAACTTCAGCGACACGGAGACGAAGTCGCGCGGGGTGAACTCGAGCACGTAACTGGAGTAGTCGCCGAGCCGCCAGGTCCTGTCGCGATCGCGCGCCGGCCAGAGGCACGCGGCCTTCAAGTGCTTGACGAGCTGCCGCTCGCAGGCCTTGTCGAACAGCTCGGTGCGTGCGGGCGGTGACGCTTTGGTGCGCACGGGACGGCTCGCGATCAACACGCCCTTGTCGTCGAACGGCCGCCAGGGCGCTCCGTCCGCCGCGAGCCACTCGCTGATGGTGGAACGCCGCTGCGTGCCGCGCGCGCCCGGGCGCGGCGGGTCCGCCCCGCCGAAACCCGGCGAAGCCTTGTGCTGCCTGTTCCTTGGCATGTCGACCCACGGTCGTGGAAGTTGCGTCCAAGCTACCCCCCGTCAAGGGGCGTGGCAATCAGCCGGGACGACGTACGCCGCACGGGCGGCCGAGTGAATGCGTGCGTACGACATCGTGAGGCCGAGCGTGCGAAGTCAGGTCGTCCCGGGGGGCCGTGCCAAGAATCCCGCCACGGGTCACGCCGGTCCGAGGCATGCGCATGTCGCGACGATTCCGCTCAGCTGACGTGTGGCCGTTGCTGGCGCCAGCCCTGCTGGCACTCGCCGGCTGCGGTGGGGGTGGCGGAGGCGGTGCAGGCGGCGGTGACCCGATCCCTCCCGGGAACCCCCCGCCCACCGGCGGCGTCGCCATCACGGGAAGCCTGCTCATTGCCTCGGTCTCGCAGGCGGATTCCGACGTCAACGATCCGAACGCGCCATTTCGCGCCAACGACACCCGCGCAGAAGCCCAGCCGATCCCCGCCCCGGTCGCGCTCGGGGGCTACGTCAACCAGCCGGGGCGCGGGCCGGCCGGTCGCTCGTTCGATGCCGGCGACGTCGACGACGTGTTCCGGGTCGAGCTCGCCGCCGGCCAGCTGATCGAACTCGTGCTGCCCTCGGCCGACCCCACGCTCGACGACACGCAGCGCGACGACGCGGACCTCGCCCTGTATGACGCCGCGGGCACGTTGATCGACGAATCGCTCGGCCTCGGCCAGGTCGAGCGCATCGTCGCGCCGCACACCGGCACGCATTACGTCCGGG
>DASUYI010000328.1:0-2500 GCA_036377475.1 Steroidobacteraceae bacterium
GACCACCACGGCCGCGCAGAACGCCGCGCCGTATTGCGCGCCTCCCGCCAGCAGGTTCGGCCCGGCCGTCGCGCGCAACAACGCAAACTTGGCCAGGAACCCGGACAGTGGCGGCAGCCCGACGATCAGCAATACGCAGCAGACGAACGCCATGCCCAGGAACGCCATCGCGGCCGGGATGGCGACGCCGACCTCGTCGGTTGGGGAGAGCGGGTCGGGCGGGCCCACGCCAAACCCGTGGTAGGTGACATCGGGCATCGGCGCCACGTCGGCCGCCTCGCGCATCGGGACGTTGCGCGTGCGCTGCGCGAGGCCGTTCAGCATGAAAAACGCACTGGTCGCGAGCGCGGAACTCGCGAGATACAGCAGGACGGGCGCGGTCATCGACTGCAGCCGCAACCCGAGCGCCATGAACATGACGCCCGTCGACGTCACGACCGAGAAACTCACGACGCGCCCGAGCTGGTGGGCCGAAAGCGTGCCGATCGTCCCGTACGCGACCGTCGCGGCCCCGCCGTAGAACAGGCCCACGTCGATGAAGGACGTTTCGACGTCGGCCGACGAGAGCAGCGTGCCGATGCGCAGGGCGGCGTAAACGCCCACCTTGGTCATCAGCGCGAACAGCGCACCCACGGGCGAACTCGCCGCGGTATACGCAGCCGGCAGCCAGAAATTGAGCGGCCAGACGCCCGCCTTGATCAGGAACGCGCCGCCCAGGATGGCGGCGCCCGAGCCGAACAGCGCGCGGTCGCCGGGGTCGAGTTGCGAAATGCGCGCGGGCAGGTCGGCCATGTTCAGCGTGCCGGTGATGCCGTAGACCATCGCAATGCCGACCAGGAACAGGAACGACGCGAGCAGGTTGACCGTCACGTAGTGCAGGCTCGCCTTGACACGCACGCTGCCGGCGCCGTGCAACAGCAGGCCGTACGAGGCCGCGAGCAGCACCTCGAAGAACACGAACAGGTTGAACAGGTCGCCGGTGAGGAAGGCCCCGTTGAGTCCCATCAGCAGGAACTGGAGCATGGAATGGAACGCCGGCGCGACACGGTCCCAGTAGGCGAGCGAGTAGACGAGTGCCGCCAGGCCGATCAACGCGGTCAGCACGAGCATCAACGCCGCGAGACGGTCCACGACGAACACGATGCCGAACGGCGCCGGCCATGCGCCGAGCGCGTACACGCCGACGCCCTCGGTCCACATGTGGGGCATCGCGTCCGTCGTCAGGTACAGCAGTGTGACCGCCGCGACGGCCTGCACGACGACCGAAGCCACGGCGAGCGCGATGCGGGCCCGCCGCTGCTCGGCCAGGAACAGCAGCGAGGCGCCGACGACCAGCGGCACCAGCACCGGCACGATCAGCAGGTGGTGCAGCAGCGCCGTCATCGGTCCTCCGGCTCGCGGCCGTCGACGTGGTCGGTGCCGGTCAAGCCGCGCGCCACCAGCAGCAACACCAGGAACAACGCGGTCGTCGCGAAACTGATCACGATGGCGGTCAGCACGAGCGCCTGCGGGACCGGGTCGGCGTATAGCGACGGATCCACGGGCACGCCTTCGCGGATGATGGGCGCGCGATCGACCGTGAGGCGGCCCGTCGCGAAAATGAACAGGTTGACGGCGTAGGACAGTAACGCCAGTCCCAGCACCACCTGGAAGGTGCGCGGTCGCAGCACGAGCCAGACGCCCGAGCCTGCGAGGATGCCGATCGCGAGCGCGACGATGACCTCCATCAGCGTTCGACCTCCGCGACCGGCCCGAGCGCGTCGTCACGCCGCGACACGGCCGCCGGCGTCGCACGGCGCGGCTCGCGCAGCGACTGGTGCGCGAGCGCGATCAGCATCAGCACGGTCGCCCCGACGACGACCATGTAGATGCCGACGTCGAACAGCAGCACCGTCGAGAAGTGCAGGTCGCCCAGCACCGGCACCGTGGCGTGCCATTCGAGGCTGGTGAGGAACGGCGCCTGGACCAGCCACGCGGCGACGCCCGCCGCGCCGGCCGCGAGCAGGCCGAGCCCCACCCAGTATTGCGGCAGCACGCGCAGGCGGGATTCCACCCACAGGACGCCGCTCGTCATGTACTGCAGGATGATGGCGGTGGCCATGACCAGGCCGCCGACGAACCCGCCGCCGGGAGCGTTGTGCCCGCGCAGCAGGAAATACACGGACACGACGCCGGCCAGCGGCAGCAGGATGCGGCCGATCGTCGCAGGCACGAGCATCGCGCCCGATGGCAGGTTCCGGCCCGCCGCGAGCGCCAACCGCGCCGCTTCTTCCCGCTGCGCGCGGGGCACGTCGAGGCTTTCGGGCGCCGGGCGGAAACGGCGCAGCAGCGCGAACACGGTCAGCGCGACGACCGCCAGCACGGCGATCTCGCCGAGCGTGTCGAGCGCCCGGAAGTCGACGAGGATCACGTTGACGACGTTGCGGCCGTGCGCGTGGGGCAGCGACTGCTCGAGGAAGAACGAGGCGAGCCCTGTCGGGGCGGGCCGCGTCATGATCGC
>DASUYI010000329.1:0-2221 GCA_036377475.1 Steroidobacteraceae bacterium
GATCGAGCGTTGCTCCGGCCACAACGGAACTTACGGCGTGAAGAAGGAATATCGGGAGACGTCGATGAAGATCGGCCGCCCGGTGTTCAACAAGGTTCGCAACGCGGCACCGGACCATTACGCGAGCGACTGCCTGATGGCGGGACACCAGATCGAATCGGGTCTCGGCGACGCGCCGAAGCCGCCGACGCACCCGATCAAGCTGCTGCGCATCGCCTACGGCATCTGACGTCGACGGCCCGAGGAATCACGAGATGAACGCGACCACCCTGAACGGCCCGACGGCGGCCGGTCACCAGAAGCTGCGGCGCGAAGACCTCTACAGCCTCGAGCAGTACGCGACGCAGCGCGCGCAGTTCCGCGCGCAGGTGCTTTCGCACAAGAAGCGCCGGTCGTTGCACGTGGGCCCCAACGCCACGTTCCTGTTCGAGGACCGGTTGACGGTGCAATACCAGGTGCAGGAGATGCTGCGCATCGAGCGCATTTTCGAAGCCGAGGGCATCGCCGACGAACTCGGTGCGTACAACCCGCTGATCCCCGACGGCAGCAACTGGAAGGCCACGCTGCTGATCGAGTATCCCGACCCTGCGCTGCGCAAGGATGCGCTCGCGAGACTCAAGGGCGTGGAGGACCGCTGCTGGGTGCGGGTGGCCGGGCACGAGCGCGTGTACGCGATCGCCGACGAGGACCTCGATCGCGAAAACGAGGAAAAGACGTCGTCGGTGCATTTCCTGCGCTTCGAACTCACGCCGGCGATGAAGGCGGCGGCGAAGGGCGGCGCGGCGATCAGTGTCGGCGTCGACCACGAGCACTACTGTCACGCGCTCGAACCCGTGGCGGAACCGGTGCGCACGGCACTGGTCGCGGATCTCGCCTGAGATTTCGCGGCCATAAGTAAAATCGCACTTTTCCACGCGCGATCCGGGTTAAGCTCGGCCGCACAACAAGACGAGGGGACGGGCATCGCGGGAAACGCTGCCCGACGCACGCATGGCACGATTCGCCGGCTCGGACGGACGCCCATCGCATCATCCATGGTCGGGGTGGGTCATGCGCCTGCGCGACCGGATCCAGCCGCGATACATCGACGGGGCGGACCTGCCCGACGATCCGCCGTCGCCGTACCGGGCGCGACTGCACATTCCCGAAGAGAGGACGCCGTTCGGCATGGAAGTGACCGAGCGCGACGTCGTGCGCGGCTCGGTTCGCATCGTGTACGAAATCCGGTGCACGTGCCGACGGCGCTGGTTCCAGCGCGCGTTCGAGCGCGTGCAGGTCTGCCCGCGTTGCGGCAGCGCGGTCCTGGTCGAGCGCCCCGACTAGCGGCTTCACGTTCGATCCCGCACGCGTCGCGGATTCGCCGGAATCTACGGCGGGGTCCACCATGGCGATTTCTTCACGGCGTCTCGGGTTCCCTGACCCCCGGGCGGCCGTCTGTTAACATTCGCGCGCTTTTTTCACACCCCACGCGAGCCCGCGGACCGATCCCAGAATGAGCCAGTCCTACACCGCTCAAGACATCGAAGTCCTGAGCGGCCTCGAGCCCGTCCGGCGCCGCCCGGGCATGTACACCGACACCAGTCGGCCCAACCACCTTGCCCACGAAGTCGTCGACAACAGCGTCGACGAGGCGCTCGCCGGCCACTGCAGCCGGATCGACGTGACCGTGTACAAGGACGGCTCGCTCGAGGTCGTCGACGACGGCCGCGGCATGCCCGTGGACATCCACCCGAAGGAGAAGGTGAGCGGCGTCGAACTGATCCTCACGCGGCTGCACGCGGGCGGCAAGTTCTCGGCCGACTCCGGCTACAAGTTTTCCGGCGGCCTGCACGGCGTGGGCGTTTCGGTCGTGAATGCCTTGTCGAAGCACCTCGAGTGCTGGGTGCGCCGCGGCGGCAAGGAATACAACATCAGCTTCAAGGACGGCAAAGCGCGCTCCAAGCTGGAAGTCGTCGATGACGTCGGCAAGAACAACACCGGCACGACGGTGCGCTTCTGGCCCGACCCGCAGTTCTTCGAGGCCGTCAACTTCTCGGTGCCGAAGCTCAAGCACGTGTTGCGCGCGAAGGCGGTGCTGTGCCCCGGCCTGCGCGTCACGCTCAAGGTCGAACAGTCGGGCGAGAAGGACGAGTGGTTCTACACCGGCGGCGTCAACGAATACCTGCTCTCGGAGCTCGGCAAGGGCGAGTGGTTGCCCCCGGAGATGTTCAACGGCAGCGTC
>DASUYI010000330.1:0-4586 GCA_036377475.1 Steroidobacteraceae bacterium
TCGACTTCGAGCGCGTGCTCGACTCGCAACGGTCCCTGTTCAGCCAGCAGGAGCGGCTGGTGGCGACCCGTGGCGGCGTCGCGCAAAGCCTCGTCGCGTTGTACAAGGCAACGGGCGGCGGCTGGGAGGGCGGTCGTGGGCGCCCGGTGCTCGATGATGGCACCCGCGCCGACATGACGGAGCGCAGCGACTGGAAAGACCTGCTCAACGCACCGCTGCCCGCCCCGACCGAACCGTTCCTGCCGTCGACCCAGGGAGGCCCATGAGCGACGAAACCGCCACGGCAGTCACGGCCCCCGCAACGACCGCCGCGACCGAGACCACGACCGGACGTGGCACCCGGATCGGCGCGATCGTCGTCACGACGCTGATCGTGGGCAGTCTCGTGACTTACTTCGTCGGTGATCGCCTGACCCCCTACTCGTCGCAGGCACGCGTACAGGCCTTCGTCGTACCGGTGGCCGCCGAGGTCTCGGGCAAGGTACTGAAAGTGCACATCCGGAACGACGACCGGGTGCGGGCCGGCCAGGAGCTGTTCGAGGTCGATCCCGACCAGTACCAGATCGCGGCGCAGCGGGCGCGCTCGGACTACGAGTCGGTGCGTCGCTCGGTCAACGCGTCGGCGGCCGGGGTGGTCGCTGCCCGCGCTTCGTTGCACGCGGCGGAAGCCGGCCGCGACATGGCGGAGAAGGACGCCGCGCGGCAGGAGCGGCTGCACGCCGAGGATCCGGGCGCGATCTCCGTACGGCGCCTCGAGATCGCGCAGGCGTCGCGCGAAGAGGCGCGCAGCAAGGTGCGACGTGCCGAGGCGGACCTGGTCAAGGCCCAGGAGGCCGCGGGCGACGCGGGCGAGAACAACGCGCAACTGCGCAGCGCGCGCGCGGCGGTCGAGAAGGCCGAACTCGACCTCGCCCGCACCAGGGTGGTGTCGCCGGCCGACGGCACCGTCACCGACCTGCGCGTGGACGTGGGCAATTTTGCGCAGGCGGGCGCGCCGGTCATGACGTTGATTGCCGTTCACGACGTCTGGATCACGGCGGACCTGACGGAGAACAATCTCGGTCACGTCGACGTGGGTGACGAGGTGGCCATCACGTTCGACGTGATGCCCGGCCGGGTCTTCAAGGGCGGGGTCCGCAGCATCGGCGGCGGCGTGGGCAGCGGCCAGTCGTCGTCTCCAGGGACGCTGCCCACCGTGCAGAACAATCGGGACTGGCTGCGGCAGGCGCAGCGCATCCCCGTGGTCGTCGAACTGGACCCGGCGGAGCGGCCGAAGATGCGCGGTGTCCGGGTCGGTGGACAAGCCGCCGTGCTCGTCTACACGGACGACGACAACGTGCTGATGAATGCACTCGGCGCCGCCTACATCCGTGTCATGAGCTGGCTGTCGTACCTGTACTGACCCGCACGCGCCATGACACGTGCGGACAAGGCGGTTCTGCGACTGACGATCGGGCTCGGCGTCGCCGCGTTCGTCGCGTACGGCTTCGGACTCCAGATGCCGTACGCCCTGTGCGTGATGGCCGTGCTGGTGCTGTGCAAACCCGGCCCGCCCATGGGGCTCGGCAAGGGGGCCGTGGTGGCCGCGGTGCTGGCCGGCCTGCTCGCGCTGGGAATGCTGATGGTGCCGCTGCTCGAAAGCTACGCCGCCGCCGGCATCCTGGTGACGGCGTGCGTGCTGTTCGCGGTGTTCCACCACGGCCAGCGCACCAAGAGTCCGCTCACCATGATCCTGGTGATGGCCTTTGCGTTGATCCCGGTGGTCGGTGTGGCGGAACAGTCGCTCGCCGCGACGATCACGACGACGCTGGCCGTCGGCCTGGTGATCGGGTCGGTCGTCAGCCTGCTGTCGCACGGATTCTTCCCCGATCCGCCGCAGGCCGCGGCCGCGCAGCAGTCGCGCCCCAGCCGTGTCGACGAGGAGCAGGCGCGCTGGATCGCGCTCCGCGCGACGCTGATCGTCATGCCCGTGTTCGTGCTGGCCCTGACGAATCCGTCGCTGTATGTCGCGGCGATCATGAAGACGGTAATGCTCGGGCAGCAGGCCGGCGAGACGCATGCGCGCTCGGCCGGCGGCGAGCTGGTCGGTTCGACCTTGATGGGCGCGGCGCTGGGCCTCGTCGCCTGGCTCGGCCTGTCGCTGCTGCCGAACCTGTGGATGCTCACGCTCTGGTTGATGGCGGCCGCGCTCTGGTCGGGCTCGGCGATGTTCGGCACGCGTCGTACACGCCGCGGGCCCTCGTTCTGGAGCAACGCGCTGATCACGATGTTGATCGTGCTCGGGCCCGCAATCGAGGACAGCGCGACCGGCAAGAGCGTCCTCGCAGCCTCCGCCGTGCGCACGACGCTTTACCTGGGCGTCTCGCTGTATGCGTGGGGCACGGTCTGGGCGCTCGAGCATTGGCGCGAGTCGATGGCCGGCAGGAACGAACGGCAGCGGCGACACACGCTGGAGACAGTTGCATGATCCTGAGAAACCTGATGTTCGGGCTGCCCGCGACGCTGGCCTGCGTCATCCTGCAGGTCGCCTTCGCGTACTGGAGCGTTCGCTACTACGTGCGGCACTCGGTCGCCGCGCCGCGCGGTTCCGGCATATGGCCTTTGCTCGCCGCGATGCTGATCATGATGTCCGGCACGATTCTCCAGATCGCGCTGTGGGCCGCGTTGTTCGTGGGCCTCGGTGAGTTCGACGAGTACTACGAGGCCGTCTACTTCTCGACGGTCAACTTTTCGTCGCTGGGTTACGGGGACGTCGTCATGACGCGTTCCTGGAAACTGCTCGGTCCGCTCGAGGCGCTCTGCGGCGTGCTGATGCTGGGCATGTCGGCCGCGGCGCTGATGGCGATCCTGCAGCAGATGATCAAATCGCACCGTGCAGCGCTGGCTGCACCACCGAACTGACGCCGGGTACCTGCCGGGTCAGGCGCCCGGAACCGCGGCGGCGGCCGAGGTGCGCCGTTCACGGTCGATCAGGTACAGGCCTGCGCCGATCACGATGCCGCCGCCGACGAGCGTGACCGTGCTGGGCCAGACGCTCCAGATCGCGACGTCGAGCATCACGCCCCAGACCAGGGCCGTGTACTCGAACGGCGTGACCGTCGCGGCGGGCGCACTGCGGAAAGCCACCGTGATGAAGTACTGGCCGAGCGCGCCGCACAGCCCGACGCCCGCCATCAGGGGCAGGTGTGCCGCCTGCAGGTCGCGCCAGCCGGGAATCGCGAGCACCCCTGCGCCGAGCGCGAGCATCGCCGTGAACCAGAACACCATGCTCTCGTTGGTGTCCGTGCGCGCGAGGATCCTGAGCGTCACGACCGACACCGTGTACATCGCGACCGCCACGACGGCCCAGAGTGCGCCGGCGGTGGCCCAGTCGGCGCCGGTCGGCTTGAGCATCAGCAGGACGCCGGCGAGACCGACGCCGATCGCGCCCCACTGCGCGCCGGCGACCTTCTCGCCGAGCAGCGGCGCCGAGAGCGCGGCCACGAGCAGCGGCGCGCACATGAAGATCGCGTACGTCGATGCGAGCGAGGTCTCGCGCACCGCGAGCACGAAGCTGGCGAGCATCACGACCGAGAGCACGCCCCGCAGCAGGTGCAGCTTGACGTTGACCGGCCTTAGCCGCGCGAGGCGGCCGCGCACCACGATCGGCGCGAGCACGAACGGCAACGCGGCGGTGCCGCGGATGCACGCCACCTGCAGCGCCGCGTAGTGCTCGGAGAGCAGCTTGAGCAGGGAGTCCATGACCGAGAAACTGGCCACGGACACGAGCATCGCGAGGATGCCCCTCAGGCGGTGCTCTTGCGACGCACTCAGCGCTTCATCGCCTCGAAGAATTCGCCGTTGGTCTTGGTGTCGCGCATCTTGTCGATCAGGAACTCGGCCGCGGCCAGCTCGTCCATCGGGTGCAGGAGCTTCCGCAGGATCCAGATCTTCTGCAGCTCGTCCGACGAGGTGATGAGCTCTTCGCGGCGCGTGCCGGACCGGTTGATGTTGAACGCCGGATAGACGCGCTTTTCCGCGATGCGCCGGTCGAGGTGGATCTCGCTGTTGCCGGTGCCCTTGAATTCCTCGTAGATCACGTCGTCCATGCGCGAACCGGTGTCGATCAGCGCGGTCGCGAGGATCGTGAGCGAGCCGCCCTCCTCGATGTTGCGCGCGGCGCCGAAGAAGCGCTTCGGTCGCTGCAGCGCGTTCGCGTCGACGCCGCCCGTCAGCACCTTGCCGGAGCTCGGCACCACGGTGTTGTAGGCGCGCGCCAGGCGCGTGATCGAGTCGAGCAGGATCACGACGTCCTTCTTGTGCTCGACCAGGCGCTTGGCCTTCTCGATCACCATCTCGGCGACCTGCACGTGGCGGCTCGCCGGCTCGTCGAACGTCGAGGACACCACTTCGCCGCGCACGGTGCGCGTCATCTCGGTGACTTCCTCGGGCCGCTCGTCGATCAGCAGCACGATCAGGTACACCTCGGGGTGGTTGCCCGTGATCGAGTTGGCGATGTTCTGCAGCAGCATGGTCTTGCCGGCCTTCGGCGGCGAGACGATCAGGCCGCGCTGGCCCTTACCGAGCGGCGCGATCAGGTCGATCAT
>DASUYI010000331.1:0-3223 GCA_036377475.1 Steroidobacteraceae bacterium
GACCACGCGGGCCGAGGAAAATTCCCTGTTTGCCGAGGGCGAGTTCGTCGGCTTCGGGTTTCGCAACCGCACCGACGACGGCAATCGACCCTTCGTCCTCGACGTGTTTGCCGGCAGTCCGGCGGCGGACGCGGGCCTGCAGCGCGGCGACGAAGTGATCGCGGTCGACGGCGTTGCGGTCGCCGATGCGCTCGCGGACGGCAGCACCACGTTCTCCGACCTGATCGGCCCCGCGGAGTCGGGCGTGCGACGCACGCTCACGGTCCGGCGCGGCGACATAACCTTCGACCGCACGATGACCAAACGCACCGTCTCGCTGGATCCCGTGCCGGACGCGTACGGCACCCAGGTCCTGCCACTTGCGGGCACCACCGGCGTGGGTTACCTGCACCTGCGCAGCTACATCTCGACCGCCGACCCCCAGCTGCGGGCGGCGTTCGAACAGCTCCGGGCACAGAACCTGCGCTATTTCCTCGTCGACCTGCGCTACAACGGCGGCGGCCTGGTCTCCACGGCCCAATTGATCGACGACCTGCTCGGCGGCGACCGCAGCAGCGCCGACGTGCAGTTCCGCCTGGTGCACAATTCCGCCCGCTCCAACCAGGACTCGACGGTGCGATTCCAGCCGCAGCCCCAGTCGGTGAGCCCGGTGCGCATCGCCTTCCTCACGACCGACGCGACGGCCTCCGCGAGCGAGATCAACGTGAATGCGCTGAAGCCGTACGTCGAGGTCGCGATCGTGGGCAGCGACACGCTCGGCAAGCCCGTCGGTCAGCTCGCGTTCGACCTGCCAGGCTGCGAGGACCGGCTGCGGCTGGTCGCCTTCAAGACGGTCAACGCGCTCGGCGAGGGCGACTATTACACGGGGCTCGCCGCGACGATGCCGGGGTCGGCCTGCGCGGCCGAGGACACGCTCGGTGCGCCCCTGGGCGCGGTCGAGGACAACCTGACGCGCGAGGCCATGGACTGGCTCACCAACGGCGCGTGCAACACGCTCATGGGCGCGGCCGCCGTCGATGGACGGCAGAAACCGGCCTTCGAGCGCGTGACGCCGTACCCGCGACCGCTCGAGCCGACGCCTGCGGAGCGCTGGCTGCCCGGCATCCAGTGACGCTCACCTCCCCGTCCGCGGGAGACGTGGCTCGGTGCTGTCGTGACGATGACGCACGTGTGCGGGCCTGAGGGCGTCCGGTCTTTCCCTGCGCGACTTGTCGGACGCCGCAGCTCGAGCGCTTGGGGCGCGGCGCCTCCTACGAACCCGCCTCGCACAGGTCCACCCTCGCCGCGTCCCCGCTCGAGCAAGGATCGCCGGGAATCGCGCAGTTCCTCTGCGCGATTCTCGAAGCGCGGTAGACCAGGAGCGCAGGGGAAGACCGGGCGGCCTCGGGACCGCACTGGCGCTGACCGTCGGCGCATCGGCGGGCGATCACGTCGGTCACCCGGGGAGAGCTGACGCGGCCTCACCACGCCGGGTCGGTGACGCTGCGTTCCTCCACCGGTCGCCCGAGCCGGACGAGCACGCTCCACTCGTCCGAGCTGGTCGTCGAGATCGACATCGTGACCGGCCCGAGCGGCGTGCGACCGCCGAACAGCAGCGAAGCGCCGACGATCGTCGGATCGCGGACCTCGTCGACCCGCCCCGACATGTCGCCCGCAATCAGGCTCGCGCCGGCATAGAGCGACTGTCCGAACAGCGGGCTCAGGTCCGCGACCTTGTGCAGGTAGCTCGCCTGCGTCGTCCAGTACGAGGTGCCGCGCAGCTGGCCCAGCCCGAGCCCCGGGAAACTGATCGGGCCGCCGAGCGTGAACAGGTCGTAGAACGGCAGCTCGCCCTGGAACGTCGTGCCGCCGGCCGCACGCGCGGTGATGAGGTTGTCGTCGATCGGCCACGCGTGCATCAGCACGCCTTCGAGCCGGTCGTACTCACGACGCGAGCCGAGTTCGTCCATGCCGCGGAAATAGCGCAGCCGGTGCAGCCAGCCCTGCGTCGCGAGCGTCTCCCGGTCGCGGTCGTCGTACGTGAACGACGCGTAGAGCCCGCCGTAGGCTTCTTTCGGCAAGGTCGGCAGCCCGGGAAACGCGATGTCGCGAGTCGCGCGCTGCGAGCCGTTGCGGACACCGATGCGCAGTTCCGCGCTGGTACCGAAAATGCGCCCGGTGTCGGCGTACGCGTAGGCGGCGTCGAAGTTGTAGCGCGTCGCCGTCTCGCCGTCGACGTAGAGGTCTTCCGTCGAGCGCGACGCCCGCACTCCCGGCTCGACGAACCAGCGATGCCCGGCATCGACTGGCTGGTACAGCGAGAGGTCGAACAGTGCCGTCCGGCCAACCTGTACGAGCCCGTGCACTTCGCCGCCGCGCGAGTTGATCCACGGCCGCAGGTAGTCCGCGGCGAGTACGAACGCATTGCCGCCGGCGGTCCCGACGGCCAGCCCGAGATCGAAGCGCAGGATGTTCGGCCCGAGTGCCTTTTCGGTGATCTCGACCCGCAGGTCGGGCCGAGCGGGGTCGCCGACGAGCGAGTACTGCACGCCGTCGAAATCGCCGAGCGCGAACACGTCGTTGATCGCGTCGCCGAGTTCCTTCTGGTCGACCTGCTGACCGGGCTCGAGCGCGAGATTCGATTCGATATAGGCCGCGTTGACGCGGTCGAGCCCCACGACCTGGATCTCGCCGATCTGCACCTGCCGGCTGTCCGGACGCCGCGTCGCCTCGCGCCACGCCTGGTACTGCGCGGCCGGCAGCGAGTAACGGCGCAGCGAGTCGCGCTGCTCCTCGGCCGCGCGACGACCGAGCGGCACGGCCTCCGCGACCCGGTCGAACGAGCCCGAGCCGATGTCGCCCATCGGTACGACGATCTTCACGTCCTGCGGTCCCAGCGACTCGAGCTGCTGCCGCTCGTTGGCGCCGATCAGCACGTCGAGCGTGCGCGAGATCATCGTGATCGGCGACTTGAGCGCTTCGGGCGGCGGCGGCGGGGTGGGCACCGCCACGGCAATCACGACGTCGGCGCAGGTCTGGCGTGCGATGTCGACCGCGACGTTGCGCGTCAGGCTGCCATCGCCAAGCGTGCGCTCGTCGATCGTGACCGGCGAGAACACGCCGGGCACGGCCATGCTCGCGCGCATCGCCTGGGCCAGGTCGCCCTGCGACAGCACCACCATCTCGCCGGTCAGCATGTCCGTCGCGATCGCGCGGAACGGGATGGGCAGCCGGTCGAAGTCGC
>DASUYI010000332.1:0-2773 GCA_036377475.1 Steroidobacteraceae bacterium
CGTCGTCGAAGGGCCGATCGGCGTCGGCAAGACCAGCCTCGCGCGACGCCTCGGCAAGAGCTTCGGCTGCGAACTCGTGCTCGAGCAGGACGCCGAGAACCCGTTCCTCGAACGGTTCTACCGCGACCCGAAGAGCGTCGCGTTCCAGACCCAGCTCTACTTCCTGTTCCAGCGCGCGCGCCAGTTGCAGGACCTGCGACAGGCCGACCTGTTCGAACGGGTCCGTGTGGCCGACTACATGCTCGACAAGGACCGGCTCTTCGCGCGACTCACGCTGGACGAGCAGGAATACGCGCTC
Source organism: Steroidobacteraceae bacterium (assembly GCA_036377475.1). Classification (GTDB taxonomy): domain Bacteria; phylum Pseudomonadota; class Gammaproteobacteria; order Steroidobacterales; family Steroidobacteraceae; genus RPQJ01. Next base: position 299 of record DASUYI010000332.1, read on the forward strand.
TACGAGCAGGTGTACGCGCGGCTCGCGATCGACGCGCCGGCGCCGGACCTCATCGTCTACCTGCAGGCCCCGGTGGACGTGCTGCTCGACCGGATCGCACGTCGTGGCATCGCCTACGAGCAGCAGATCGAGCGGCGCTACCTCGAGCGGCTCAACGACGCCTACGCCCGGTTCTTCCTCGAGTTCGACGCGGCGCCGCTGCTGATCGTCAACGCCGCGGACATCGACCCGCTCGGCAGCGAGGCCGATTACGAGGGCCTGCTGGCCGAAGTCGTCCGGCCACGCAAGGGCCGGCATTACTTCAATCCACTCAAGAGCTTGCTGTAGCCGATACCGTTGTAGTTTCGGGGCGGCTGCTGCATCCTTGCGCCCTCGCGCAACGCACGATCACCCATGTACACCCAACTCCAACTGCGCGACTCCGCGCGCCCGCCCGTCAACGTGTCCACGCTGCGGCAGATGAAGGAGAAGGGCGAGAAGATCGCCTCCCTGACCTGCTACGACGCGAGTTACGCGGCGCTCGTGGACGCGGCCGGGACCGACGTCGTGCTCGTCGGCGATTCGCTCGGCATGGTGATCCAGGGTCACGACACGACCGTGCCGGTCACGCTCGATCACGTGATCTACCACTGCCGTGCAGTGTCGAAGGGGCTGTTCCGGCCGTTCCTGATGGCGGACATGCCGTTCATGACCTACACCTCGCGCGAACAGGCGTTGCAGAACGCGGTCCGGCTGATGCAGGAGGGCGGCGCGAAGATGGTCAAGCTCGAGGGCGGCGCCGGGCAGGCCGAGATCGTCGAGTTCCTCGCGAGCCACGACATCGCCGTGTGCGCCCACCTCGGGCTGCGGCCGCAGTCCGTGCACAAGACCGGCGGCTTCCGCGTGCAGGGTCGCGAAGAAGCGGCGGCCGAACAGATGAAGCGTGACGCCAAGCTGCTGCAGGACGCCGGTGCGGACGTCGTGCTGCTCGAATGCATTCCGACGGCGCTCGGCCAGGAGATCACGCAGGAACTGCACGTGCCCGTCATCGGCATCGGCGCCGGGCCGCACACGGACGGGCAGATCCTCGTGCTCTACGACGTGCTTGACATCACGCCGGGACGCAAGCCCCGTTTCGTGCAGAACTTCCAGCAGGGCCACGACAACCCGCTTGCGGCGCTGCAGGCCTATGTCGAGGCCGTGAAGTCCGGCGCCTATCCGGCCGCCGAACACTGCTTCTGACGGTCATCACGCGCGTGGACATTCGTTCACCAGCCCGTCCGGCTTCCACGATGCAGACAATCACGCGGATCGCAGAGCTCCGCGACATGGTCACGAACTGGCGCCTCGGTCGCGAGAGCATCGCGTTCGTGCCGACCATGGGCAACCTCCACCTGGGCCACGCGAGCCTGATGGCGGCGGCGCACCTGCACGGCCGGCGCGTGATCTCGAGCATCTTCGTCAACCCGCTGCAGTTCGGCCCGAGCGAGGACTTCAGCGCCTACCCGCGGACGCCCGACGACGACGGGAACCTGCTGCGCGAGTACGGCGTCGACGCGTTGTTCCAACCGACGGTCGACGAGATGTATCCGCAGGGCAGCGTGGGCAGCACCGTCGTCGACGTGCCCGGACTCACGGACGTGCTTTGCGGGGCGTTCCGTCCGGGGCACTTCCAGGGCGTCGCCACCGTGGTCGTCAAGTTGTTGTGCCTCGTTCAGCCCGACGTCGCGATTTTCGGCGAGAAGGATTACCAGCAGTTGACCGTCATCCGTCGCGTCGTGCAGGACCTGAACCTGCCCGTGACGATCGTCGGTGCGCCGACCGTGCGCGCCGAGGACGGGCTCGCGTTGAGTTCGCGCAACCGTTACCTGAGCGCCGAGGAGCGTGCGACGGCGCCCGCGATCTATCGCGCGCTCGACAAGGCCCGACGGCGGCTCGAGGCGGGCGATACCGCCTATGCGTCGATCGAAGCGGAGGGCCTCGCGACGATCGGCGCAGCCGGAATCAAGCCGGACTACTTCGAGGTCCGCACGGCAGCGCGCCTCGAGCGTCCCACTGAACGCGACGTGCACCTCGTGGTGCTCGCGGCCGGCCGGCTCGGCAAGGCGCGGCTGATCGACAACCTGCAGTGCACCGCGCCAATCAGGAAGTGAGTAGCGGATAGCGGATAGTGTGGAGCCGACTGCGTCGGTGTGCGGCAGTGTCATTCTTACTAACCGCTATCCGCTATCCGCTAGTCACTTCCTCCAGCGCCCACCGCACGTGCTCGCGCACGAGCTCGCTCGGGTCGTTCTCGCGTGAGCGCAGGGCCGCGATGACGTCCGCGGTCGGTGGTGCATTGCCGAGCGCGACCGCGAGGTTGCGCAGCCAGCGCTCGTAGCCGACGCGTCGCATCGCACTGCCTTCGGTGCAACGCAGGAATTCCTCTTCGCTCCAGCGGAACAGGTCGGCGAGTCGCGGTGCGTCGAGCCCGTGCCGCGCGCGAAAATCGGTTTC